>CADAYK010000015.1 GCA_902792105.1 uncultured Ruminococcus sp. | reverse complement strand
CCTCGTGATTCCGTCGGGCAGTACCGTCAAAGCGAGGTTTGTGCAGTTATAGAACGCATAGTTACCAATGCTCGTAACTCCGTCGGGCAGTACCGTCAAAGCGAGGTTTGTGCAGTTAACGAACGTATTGTTGCCAATGTTCATGATTCCATCGGGTAGATTTATTTCGCGCAAATGTGTACAATTTCTAAATGTGGAGGAATATGTTAAAAAATCAATGTTGTTTCCGAACTCAACTTTTTCAACACAGCCAGCGTAATACGTTTCGTTATTGAACAACCCATATAGTGTAGTACCTTCTGCTCGACCCAAAACCAACTTAGTCGACCCGGAAGATACATATTCAATATCTATAACAACGTCAGCAGGATATTGATTGACTTGCCATGTATGAGAATAAATGCCAGCCGCCGTTATCGTTTCAGGCGCAGAGCCGTCGCCCCAATCAATGATAACAGTACCAGCCATTTGATGAATACAAAACGGCATTTCGAGATTGGCTAATTCCGCTTCTCTAAGGTGCATATATATTCTTGTGTGCCCGTCAGTTGTGACATACAATCCACCAACGTTTAAATCGCAATTATCATTTTCATGTTTGGTAACCCACGTTTTAATGCTTGCAAGCGACCAGTTCCATTTTTGAAAAGTAAAGCCTTCGATTGTAGGAGCTTCGGGCAATTCGGTTAACGCTTCGGCTTCTGCTGCCGTATACGAATGGGCTAAATTGCCTTTAAAATCGTAGAAATTAACAATACTTTTAACTGGTGTTGGAGATGGCAACGCTCTAATTCTACTCGGTATATCGGGAAACTCCATTTTCCCGCCGTGGTCTTTTTCCTGAATAGCAACTGCGGTGTCTTGAATTATGTCAGCGTCCGCAATTACCGGATTATTAATTGCCATACTGCACCCCCTGCGTTGTCGGCAGCTTACCTAAAACAATGTCGGCTATATCCGTCGCGGAGGCTGTTATGATTATGTCCCCCGTAACCCTTGGGATTAGGATCCTTTCGGCGTTATATGCGGTCGAGGTTATGTCTGTACCGCCCATAGTAACAGAAACGGAAGTTAAAATATAGCCATCGTTAGGCAAGACTCTCGCCTCAAACGGCTGATATAGCTTAACACTTGTATCTTCGTTATCAATGAAAACGTGTGATAAATTTTTAGTTATAGTTGCATTACCATAAGGGTTAGTAAGCGCGGTAGGGTTGCCATCAATTAATCCAAAGCGAATATCATTCAACTCGTCAATAGTAACACCAGACCTCAACAACAATCTTATAATCTTATCTTGGAATGATGAACCTTCCATATTATTAATATAAGGGTATGAATAAGTTTCTGTTCCGTCGCCATTAATCATTGTCCTATGACCATTAAGCCATGCGTTGTTTCTTGTGCGAGTAGACAGTCTACTATTGCTTGTGTCATAGGCAAATGCGCTTAATTCATAATCTCTATCAATATCATTTTGAGATACACCACAAATTGCTTCAATAAAAGTACAAATAATGGCTGTTCTATCCGCTCCGGCTGAACAGTGTATATATGTTACTTTCTTCTCCTTAATATTTTTGGCTATTCGCTTTATAATATCAACGCGCTCTTGGCGGTATAAGTCTTGTAAAGCGTATGGTGAATAGTTGGTATAAATATTGACATAATCAACGCCCAAACCTAAAGCACCGCTACCCACGCCTGTACTCGTTGGGTTACGCAAATCAATTTCATCACGTATTCCTAAAACATTCTTAAAGAAATCCACCTGAGATGAATTAAGAGATACAGCACCGTTTAACTCTGCGCCTCTATAAATAAGCCCATATTTTGTTTTTCCTCCGTCACAATTCCAACCACCGAGGTCACGAATGTTAAATGTGTTTCCTCCACCATCAATCATTCTAATATGTCCAGTTGCTTTTACAGTGCCATAAGAAAGCATAGTGCCACTACTATTCCGAACAGTATAGGCATAAACTCTGTTTGGAATTAAATTCGTGATAGTATAAGTAGAACCAGATACAGATATAACTTGTTCCGTTTTTGCCACTGTATCATACAAAATAACTTTTGAACTACCAGTAGGCAAATCAATAGTAGTTGTATTAGGTGTGTCGTAGGGTGTTCCGCTAAGTGAAGTCGGAACTTTAGTGACATCGAAGTCATTAGGTGAATACACCGCAGATTCGGTTAAATAAGTTGCGATTGCAGTATTATGAATGTCAAATGTAATATCTGGGGTTACATCTTGATAATTACGCACAACAGCATTAAATACTGTTGAATCTCTCGCAATGTTTTCCCATTCATCCCACACACCGCTTGTATTGTGTCGATAGCGATATTTAAATCTGCCATCCGCATACAATGCGATTTGCGCCGCTCTGTTATAGCCATTAGTGTGAGCGCAGAGTAGTATACCAATATGTGCGCCGTTTGAATTTTTAATTATATAAATCGTACTTGGGTCTCACGCCTCATCAATATATACGCCACCGTCACTATAAGTATCAACGGGGTTAGTATCGGCATCATAGCCAGAGCTATGAGTTTCGTGAGCATATATGCGCTTTGTAAAGCGAGCTTGAAGCGCTTCTGCGACCTGTTCGTCGAGGTATTCTTCAACCGCGCGCACGATTATTTCGCGGCTTGTTTCGTCGTCGGGGCTGATATAATCGTCGGGGCGTTCGCGCTCGGAAATCGGTATTTGGATTTCCCGAACTGTTTTCGCCGCCGATTCGCTCTCGCGGATATGCACCCAAACTTTGGCGGGGGTTGAGTCTGCATACTCCAAAAACAGGTTCGGAATATCGACGGTGAGCGCGTTGTCCTGATATTCGCCTGTTTTTACGATTGCACGGTCTGTGTACTTTAATCCGAAGTGTACCTCGGTGGTTTCGCTCAGCCCTGATATTCCCGTGATTCTGAGCTGCTGCCCTGTGTCGTACTGCCAGAGGCTTGTGCTTACCGACAGTATTTCGCCATTGGCAAGACCGCTTAAATTTGCTGTAATAATTTTTCATCACTCCTTATACTTATAGCTTCGACTTTAACAACTGAGTAAAGACTGACGCCTTACCGTTTATTGTGTACATTGATTTGCCGGGGTCGATTATATCGGCGTCGAACGCTGTGACCTCGGCGGTAAAGCTTATGTCGTTCGGCTCGCTGACCGCCCAAATGAGCTGTCCTGTTTTGATTGGCATATAGCTTGCGTCAAGCTCGGACATATCGATTGCGCTTAGCGTGGTTTTCACTCTCATGCGCGACATCTCATTTAACTGTGCAAGGGCGAGATTATATAAGTCGGTAGGATTGGTCGCGCCCTTGATGTTTACCACCTTGTTTATTCTGCCGTAGCTTGCCGCTGCGGTTTGATTGATAATAAAATAGTTTCCGCCGTTTACAGAACCGATATTGATTTTATGAGTTATCTTGTTGTCGTCAACGTACTCGGACACGGGATAAACCGCGGTCGCAAAGTCATCGTTGTAGCTTAACTCAATACTTTTGAGATTGATTCCGTAGCGGATCTCCTGAGCGACGTTTGAGGACGGCGCGTCAAAAAATTTCAGTTTTGTATCGGATTGCGAGAGGTCGAGGTCAACGTCGCCTCCGTAGTTGTTAAGCACGTTTGTTGTCAGCTCATCCCACGCGGTAGAATAGCCGCTGCCTTCGGTACTGATTTCCGTGTTGAGAATCGAGGAATCGGAGTTGTTTGTCAGGAAAACACGCTGCTCCTCAGCAACCTGCGAATTGTGCTCGTTGAGCAGGTCGGTTATGTAGTCCCTTACCCTGATACTGTAGTTATCCGACGGCTGAACGTTTACAAATATTCGGCTGTTGCGGTTGAACGTATACGGCGCTATCACGCTGTCGTTCAGAAAGCCGAGCAAGCCCTCGCACTCAACGGTTTTGATGTTGTTCATATCTTTCTTGACGTTATAGATCCTCGCGTCAAACAGCCGCACGCCGTTAAAATCGAGGTACACCACACCCTTGAATTTTTCAAAAACGGAAAACGAGGGGTGATTGTCGAGCAGTTTAAAAATCAGCGTTCCGATCGTGCGCTTTTCGCGGTGATATACCGCTGAAATCAGAACATAGTCGGGATCGTTTTCAACAAGAACGGGATAGCTTGTGTTGCCTTTGGCGTAGTTGATACTGTAGCCCATTTTTAAAACTTGCCCTCCCGAAAGCTGATTTTGAAACTTGCGCCGTAGCTGTTATTTGACAGAAAATTGCCGTTTGATATTTTGCCGCCGACAACTGAAATTTTCTGCGCACCTCCCGCAATAATAAACTCAGGCGTTTTTGTGCCGCCGACCTGAATTATGCTGCTTTTGCCGTTAAGTGTGAACTGTGCGCCGTATACCGCGCTGTCGGAAGGCTCGGGGTCGGTTACGCTCAGAACCTTAACCGAGAGTTTTACGGGCATGATGTTGTTTTCTACGATGATGTTTCCGCCGCTCTCAAGAGCGTATTTTTTGACTGTAAGATTCTTCTTTAGCTTGTACGGAAACGCGCTGACGGTTAAATCGAAATAGGCGTATAATGCGCCGACTTCTCCGAACGCGAGAGTTGCACGGCCGCGAAAGTAGAAGTCATTATCGTCGTCGATGTATACGCTGACGGTCTGACCGTGATAGCGTGCAAGGACGTTGAACTTTTCCATGATCTCCGCCTTTGTGCCCTTTGCGAAAAAGTGAAAAACCGGGTTTCGGTTCTGATACTTCGGGAACAAACCCGCGTGCTCGGTGTAGTCGGTCACGCCGTCCGCGCCCTGGATGTCCTCGGTGAGAAGCTTTGGGGCGGGCATTTCATTATCAAATCCCGTGAAAAGCAAATCAAGGTCGGCGCCCGTGTGGACTTCGTTGTTGATATTGATACCGCGCATTTTTATCATGTTACCATCCCCTTTCGCGCCTTAAAGCGATTTCGCCGATCGCACTGTCGTAGCCTTTTGCTGTCTCGCCGATAACCGTCTTTTTGTCGAGCGTTATTACTTTTCCGCTTTCGACGGTCTTGATAAGTGTGTC
The DNA here is from genome assembly GCA_902792105.1 of uncultured Ruminococcus sp. Taxonomy (GTDB): domain Bacteria; phylum Bacillota; class Clostridia; order Oscillospirales; family Acutalibacteraceae; genus Ruminococcoides. The sequence goes on along the minus strand of CADAYK010000015.1, from coordinate 17,091 downwards.
TATTTTACCCAGAACCGCCGTTATTTGCGCCGTTTGTGCCTGCTGCTGACTGATTCTGTGTTCGCAAATAATTTGCGCCTGAGCCGTTTTTACGGGCGTGCTGAGACTGTCAAGCTTAAAGTCAGCGCTTGCCGTGCCGAGAGCCTTTGTTGCTATTTTTGCAAGCTCTGCGGCGTTCTCGGCTACGTCCTTCCCTTTGTCTTTAATGCCTGCGCCGAATGAGCCGCCGAGATTACCGCCTAAGCTCAGACCGACCTTTGAGGGCGAATGAATCTGCGCGCCGCTTTTTATTCCGCGTTCCGCGGCTTTTGCGACTTCCTCGCCTGCGGCTTCCGCGTTTTTGGCTGTGGCTTTTAATCCTGCCGAGAAGGCATTGCCGACATTATGTCCCTGACCGTGAGCAACATCCGCGGTCGCGTTTAATGAGGCGTTGGTGTTTTCGGGTAACTTCCTTAACTCTTTTTCGGATCGCTCGACCATCTTTTTGGCGCCGTCGACCATTGCCTGAGTTACGCCCGGCGCGCCGTTCTCGACAGCCTCTTTCATAGAATTATATTTTTCTCTATAGGTCGTCACCTGCTGTTCGAGCATGTCGCGCGTGCCGTTTTTGGCGGTGATAAAATTGTTTTCAAGCCGAAGCGTTGCGTCCGCGATTTTCTGCTGATTGCCGCTTGCAAGCGCGGCGGTCATGTTCTCATAGTTTGATATCGTATTAACATAGCCGAGGTATATTGATTGAGAATCCTTGACCTTTTGGTTTGCCTTCTCAACAGCGTCCGAATAATGTTGGATCAATACCTTTTGCTGCTCATAAGCAAGGGACGCCTGTTTATCTTCTTTCCAAACGCGTCCGGTTGTGGTCTGCTCGTAGTGCCCTGTTGCGGGCATACGCTTGAGCTTTTCACGCGCGTTTACCAGATTGTTTTCTGCTTTCTTAGCCGCTTCAACCGCCTTTTGATAGTCCGTGTATGATTCGGTCTGGTTCTTTACGGCTTTATTGTAGTCCTCAGAATATGCGCTTTGAATTGCCTCGGCTTTTTTTAGATTAATTGTATTTTGAAGCTCTTTTTGGAGGTCTTTGTAGTTTTGAATTACATTGCCCTCTTTTTTGATTTCGATATCAAGAGCCTTTGACAGTGTATTTATTATTGTGTCGGCTTCTTCTTCGTGTCCCTTTTTTACCTTGCCGCTGCCGTCTACGATTTTGTCGAGCTTTTCGCGGAGCTGGTCATAATAGCCGTACTCGGCGGCTGTATCGTTTACCGCCTTGTTTCGCGCTTCGACCATATCGTCATATGCTTTTTTGTTTTCCTCGATTTTACTGTACAGCTTTGAGTAACTGCCTGCCAAAAGGTCGGCGTTCTTGATTTCATCCGACTGCGCGATATACAGCAGTCCCATAACGCCGACCAAGGATGTGATCAACGTAATCAGCGCGCCGGCGGGGCTCATGCTCTGAGCAAGGTTAAGTCCCTCCTGAGCGACGGTCGCGCCCTCGGTGGCTGAGGTCATAGAGATTATTTTTGTAACAAGTTTAGGGATAATGCCGACTATATTTCCGACATTCTTTGTCAGCTTGCCGACAGCGGTTGTTCCGGGGCCGAGGATCGCGATCAATTCAATTCCCTTTATAAGCATTTGCTTTTGCTCGGGGTTGAGCTTTTTTATCCACTCGGTGAGCCCCTTAACGCCGCCCATAACGTCTTTAAGAAGCGGAGCGGCTTGCTCAAGCACTTCGCTTCCGAGCTCGATGCCGACGTTTTTCAGCTCGTTTACTGTCTTTTTGGTTTTTGCGGAGCTTGTGTCGAGCTTTTCAAGCGCCTTACTTGTCGAGCCTGTGGCGGAGTTCATCTGTTTTAATACGCCGTTGAACTTTCCCGCGTCGCCGCTGAAAAGCGTTGTTGCCGCCTTTGCCGCGTTCGTCTTTGAGAACAGATCGTTGAACGATACGCCGTTTTTCTTTGCAACTGTCTCCAAAACGGCGAGCACTTCCGAAAGCGTTTTGCCCTCTGCCATGAGCTCGGGGAAGGTCTTGCCCGTTCCCTCTTTTATTGCCTTTGCCGCCTTGCTGTCAGATTTGCCGAGCTCATTGAGCAGACTGTTGAGGTAGGTTGTACTGTCGGCGGTGGCAATACCCTTTGAGGTCATGACAGCGTATGCCGCGCCGAGCTGATTTAACGCCACGTTATACGACTTTGCCGTCGGGATGACCTTGCCCATGTACTGCGACAGATCGCCTACGGTTGTTTTACCGAGGTTCTGAGTTTGTATAAGAATATCGGAAATATAGCCCGCCTGATCGGCTTGAAGCTCGTACGCGTTTGTAATTGTTGTCAGAATGTCAAGGGCGTTATTGACCTCCGCCTTACCGGACTTTGACAGCCCGATCGCCTGACGAAGATACGCAACCGCGTCTTTTGTTTCCTGTCCTGCCGAAATCGCGTCGTATGTATTGCGGGCAATCTGTGCCGCGTCAATTCCCGTGTCGTTCGATAGGTCGATGATCTGGTTTTTCAGCTTGTCGTAGGTTATGCCTTCCTCTTTGGCGATAGTAGTCAAAAACGCGAATTCGTCCTCAAATTCCGAGGCGAGCTTTACGCCTACGCCGAGAAGCCCCGCGGCTCCTGCCGATACGGGAGTGAGCTTTTTGCCGACGTTCTCGATTTTTTCGCCGCTCTTCTCGACTTCCTTTGACACCTTTTTCATGCTGTCGGCTGACTGCTGTGCAAGGTCTTTGAACTTGCCCTTGAGGTAGTCCACCTTATCCTCGGCGGTTTTGAAATTAATTTCGCCCGAGGCGCGCTGAACCTGTCCGAAGTGGTCGGAGGTCTTTTTGAGGTCTGTCCGCAAGCCGTCGAGCGTCTGCTGTGTGCGCTGTACCTCACGCTGAAACGCGCGGTAATCCTCCTCGCCGATTTCACCCTGCTCGAACATCCTGTTGATTTTCTCCTGGGAGCCTTTGAGGAGGTCAAGCTGTTTTGTGGTTTCCTCAACGCGCTGCTTTAAAATCGTTTCCTTCTGCGCCAAAAGCTCAACGTCGTTCGGATTGCCCTTTAATAGCTTGTTGACCTCGCGCAGTTCCTTTTGGAGGTTTTTACTGCGCCCTTTTGAATCGTCGAGCGATTTGCCGAGCTTGGTAGTATCGCCGCCGATTTCAACCGTCAGACCTCTTATTTTCTTATTCCTTGCCATTGTCAGCACCTCCGAAAATGCTTCTCAGCCCCGCGCGGTCAGGCTCCGTCTGCTCAAAACAATACGCGTCCTGCAGCATTTCGCGGCCTTCCTCGGTTTTTGAGAACATATATATCAAGGCTTCCCGCCGTAAAATCAGGTAATCCGCATAGTTCAGAAGCTGAACGTCGGGAATTGAAATATTTGCAAAGTCCGCTACGAGCTTGTCAAAGCTCAGCGACATCTTGTAGTCAAAGTCCATATCGTCGGTTGTGTGTATCTGCGGCAGAGGGTGCCCGGACTGAAGCTTGTTAATAAATTCCGCATAGGCAACTGTTACCTTGACGGCGTCCTCAAACGGGCACTTCAAAAGCTCCTTAACGGTAAACTCTTTATTTTCCTCGTTGCTGCTCAATATCAAGCTGAGCAGGCTGTAGAACTCGGACAGCTCCGCTGTTGTGATTTGTTGATGAATACAGCTTTGCATAATATCACTCAGCCGCGCCGCTTCCTTGACTGTCCGCAGGTTGGGAGGATAAACGTTGTAGCCCGACACTATCAGCGTCGGGAGCGGCTGTCCTGTTATATCTGTTCTTCTCATTTGTCCTCCTAAGCAAAAAACCTCCGAGAAATATTAAGTTTTCTCGGAGGTTGGTTTTTCTTCGTATTATTCACCCTGTGTGGATTCGGTTTCCTCAAAATAATAGATTTTGGTGCCGTCGTCGTCCATAGGCTCACAGTCAAGCTCGGCGTTGATCACCGTCGCGCTGTCCTGCTTATACTCAATGGTTACGCCGCCGTTCTGCTTGCCGACAAACATGATCCAGATGTCGCCGTCTTTTTTATCGATATGGTGCAGACACCAAAGATAGGACGTTTCGTCGTCGTTTTGGATTCCGCCGATCTTCGTCAGAGTTTTGTTTGCTTCTGTGGTTGTGGCTTCTCTTGCGGTCGCAATGAGATACTTCATTGTCGAGCTGTCAAAGGTCATTACGCCGAACTTGATTTTTGCTTCCTCGCTCTGAATTGCGGTTTTACTGACCTTTTCAAGGTCGTCCTTTGCAATGATCTTGTTCTGGTTGTATTCCAGCGTCGCGCCGTTCTTGATATGCGTAAAGCGGTTTGCTTCAACGCACACGGACGCGATTGTCGGCACGGTGCCGTCCCACTCGGTACGGAAACATTCGGCACTGCCGATTCTGATTTTCTTAGCCATGCTTCTACTCCTTTTCGATGTAGTTAAAATTATAGACAGTCAGGTAGTAGCGCTCCGACTGAATCCATGTTCTGCCTGTTTTATGATAAAATATACCTTCGTTCTTTAGTGCCTGTTCGATTGCAACTTCAAGTTGAGGCGAGGCGACTGACGGCGCGTAAAACTCAAAGCTTACGCTGTGCTCCCTGACGTCGGCGCGCAGATCATCTGAGGATTGGGAGTTGTCAACGTCGTCAAAATATACCACAAAGGGCTGTGCTGGCGGCTTTTTGAATACCGCCTGCGTATAGGTGACGTTCTCAATAAATCCCGCCGCACGCAATATTGAATCAATCAATCTTCTCCACCGCCTTTTCAATTTCTTTTATATACTCGCTTTCGACTTCTTCAAGCGAGGTTGAAAGAAAGTCGTTCGGCTTTGTTCTGCCGCCGTTTCTCTTTTGGTGGCCGTGTACAAGCAGGTGCGTGAGGCGGTAGTCGGGAGCCTTTACATACCAAATGCCCTTGTAGGTTGAACCGCCGTCCTCGTAGGTGCTCGCGATATGCCCGGCGAAACTGCCGGTGTCCTTTGGCGCGCGCTCCCTGGTCTTACGTACCAGCTTTCTGATTGCACCGGTAGTCACCTTACGCACGCGCTGCGTCACCGCACTGCTGTAATTGTCGAGTTGCTCGGCGATCGCCCTGTCAAGGTCGTTAATACTGATGGTATCCTTCACCGTTACACACTCCTTCCAGCTTCACGGTATGATGCCGCTCCTTGAAATCGTCGTAGTCCTCCACATAGAACACCGCGTCGCGGTAGATAATGCGGAAATCCTGCGTATTCAGATAGATGGCGTGCAGCGCGTTGAGATAGCGCACTTCAAAGGTCAGGCTGAACGCCGCGCGACGGGCTCCGTAGTCATGGCGTTCGGCGCCGCCGGTACGGTTGACGCGCGCCATCAGCTGCAGCCAGTCCTCCCATTCGCCGTTCTGATCCAAGCGCTGGAGGACGATCCGCTTGTCGAATGGCTCCTGCTTCACGTCTGCTCCCTCTTTTCCAGCCGCATCTGCAGCATGAAATCACGCGCGATCCGGCGGTACCGCGCTTCGCTGCTTGCGCTCATCACGCCGCGGTTGTCGTACAGCTCCGCCGCGATCATCACGCCAAGCTCCTTAGCTCTCGGATCCTCGCGGTCATAGTCCTCATGGATCGCCGATTGAAGGAAGCGGTCGGCGGCAGGAAGCTGCCTGTTGATATTGCGCAGAACGATCTCGTCCGGCGTGTCTTCATAGCCGAGGTAGTCCAGCACATCCTGCGCCGTCACCTGAAATTCAGCCACCTGCCACCACCTCCGATCAAGCGGTTACTGTGACAGTAGCGTACTTGTAGGCGTCTGCGTCCTGCTTGACGAAGTCGTTGCGGATGATACCGCGGATCAGAGCGCCGTTCTGCGCGAACGCGTTGAAGCCGTCCACAGCAGCAGTATCACTGACAGCGATCTCGAGCTGCTGACGGTCAAACATCTTGATCGCCTCGGTCAGCTCGCCGACGACAAAGGGAATGACGGTGCTGCTGTTGGCGCCTGCCGTGCTCGCCCAAACACTGTTGGGAACCGCGACCACCTCGCGCACCTTGCCGCCGATGCACACCTGCATCTTCTTGGGATCGGAAGGAACGGGATTGAGCAGCGGTCTGTGCTGGGAATCCTCGAGAGAATCCAGCCAGTTCATGCCGTCGTCGTTGGTGTAGATCTTGCTGTCATAGGCAGAGCCGACCGTGACGTTGATCAGCTTTTTCAGCCCCTTGAGGTCGGTGATCGCCACAGGGGTCACGCCGGTGGTGAGCTTGCTGAGCACCCTGTTGTTGATGGTGGCGACACGCTGTCTGCCGAACCAGCGGACGATCTCCGCTCTGATGTTGGCGGAAGAATCGGCGAGCAGATCCTTTGTGACCGGGATGAATCCGCCCTTGCCGGTGATGTTGTAATTGATCGGCAGATAGGTGGGCGCCGCGATGTTCGGCACTTCACCGCCTTCCTCCAAATCGGTGAAGCCGGTGCAGGAGGCTTTCGTCTGGAAAGTGCGTCTGCCCTTGTTGGTGGTGACGTTCTCGGTGGAGATGTAATTCTCAAAGGAGAACTCCGCCTCCTTGAAATGCTCGATCTCCGTGCGAATATCCTCGGGAACGGTATAACCGCCGTCGGCGTTTACGCCCTCGCTCATAGGCGTAACGGTGCCGTCCTTGCGCACCATACCGCGGATCGTGGACGCGAATTTCTCCGTCACGTCCTTTTCGGCTTTTTTGTCGATCTGCTCGCCGCTGCGCTTCTTTGCTTCCTCCTGCTCACGCTCGAACAGACGCTTCTCGGCGTCGTACTCCTTTTCGAGCGCGTCGACCTCGTCAAGAAGCTGTGCGGCCTTGTCGACGTCCTTGTTTTCGCCGTCCTCAAGGAAACTCTTTGCGAGCACGGTCTTGTTGTTAATCTGCTCTCTGAGCTGCTTCATCTTTTTGTTAAGTGTTACCATTTAAATTATTCCTCCCTGAAAAGAATTTCTTTTAATCGGATTTTTGCTTTGAGCTCGGCTTCCCTTTCTTCTTCGGCGTCCTGCTCAAAGCTTTTTGTCGTGCCCGCGTCAACCTGGCACGGGACCGCTACAAAGCTGACCTCGTAAGCGTCGGTGCAGTCTACGATCTGAGCGCGGCAGGTTTTGCCGTTGTACTCCCTGCCGATATAGTGCGCGCAGCTATTATATTCCTTTCCGCAAATGCTGCACCTGTACTCTGACGTTCCGAAACCGACGGACACTTCCTTTTTGATTCCCGCCTTGATTTCCGCTATCAAGTCGGCGTTTGTATCGGTTTTAACCATGTAGCAGTGCGCGATAAGCTTTATAAGCGGTTCGCCCGCCTCGGTCATTTTTTCGGACTGCTCAAGCACGGTTTCGTAAATCCGCGCAATCTGATTTTTTGCACTCGGCGTGTGGTCAAAAATTACCGTTCTGCCCTTGAGGTAACGTGCAAGTCCCTCAACTGCCTTGCGCAGAAGCGGCTCGTTGTCGCGGTCGGTGTCCTGAGCGTTGCTGCACACCGCGATTTTAAACAGGTAAACCTCCTCGGCAGTCAAAGGCTCAAGAGAAAACTTGTTGACCTTTTCGAGCTCCTCGGGGGTGTTTGCGAGAGCGCCGACGGACGCGGTTTTTGAAATTTCACCGTTTTTGTTAAATACCTTTTTCATACTCACTCTCACCCCCTTTCAGTTTGGTACTGTATTCCAACATCCTTTAGGAAGATCGTTGAGCCGTTCAATATGATTTCGTCGCCGCCGTCTACCGCTTGGCGGTCATCCTTGGCGCGCGCCTCGTTGATTGTCATCTGCCCCGAGAATATCGCCTTTGAGAGCGTTTCGACCTTTGTTTTAAAGTCCATGCGGAGCATTGCGTCGGTGTTGAATTTTGCGTAACAGCCGCCGTCAAGCAGCTTGAAGTTGATTTCCTCCTCGTACTGCTTGAGGATGAACAGCAGCGTTTCAACCAGGAAAGCCAACTGCTGAGCCTCCGTTGCGGCGTAGGATGATTTTGTATAGTCGCCGATTTGCACGGGCTTGATACCGAACGCCGCGGCTATCTGAATGGCTGAATACTGTTTCAGCTCCAAGAACTGAGCGTCGGCAAGCTTGATGTTTGAAAGATTTTCGATCTTTGCCATGTACGGCAGAGGTATGAGCATATCGATGCCGTCAGCCTTGTATTCGCCCTTGATGTATTTTTCTACGCCCTTTACAAAACGCTTTTCAAGCTCGTCGCTGAGCTCGCCCGTGTACTGGATCGCCGCCTTGCCCGCAAAGCCGTTGTCATACATCTTGTTGAGCAACGACTGCGCCTTGACGTTGCCGCTGATTGTTTCGGCGAGAATATCGCGGACGGACTTTCCCTTTAAGCCGTCCTTTGTAGCAAAGTTGCGGACGTGCAAAATACAGTCAAAGGGTATCATCACTATTTTTCCGTTTGTCGCGGTGTAGCGGTACCACAGCATGGGAGCCTCGGCAAGTATTTCCTTATCGTCGTACCAAATATCGACGGACAGCGGCTCAAGCGGATAAAGCTCGGTTTTCTTTGTCTTTTCGTTGTAAACGATCCACGCGTAGCCGTTGCCGTAGTGATTGCGGTTGTACTCAATAAGGCTCCAGAAGCAAGCGGCGTTCATGTACTTGTTAGGCCGGTCGTGCAGAGTTGTCCAAAGCTCATGGTCGTAACGCTCGCGCACTCCCTGCTTTTCAGTGTGGCTTAATATCTTCAAGGGAAGCTTGCCCACAGCCTCGGACAAGGTTTTTAAACAGGCGTAGTATGTGGCGTTTGACAGCGCTTTTCTCGGCGTTTTTTCGGTGTCGATACCCAGCCACCGCGCAAGCTTTTCGAACTCTTCCAAATCGTCGTTAATAACGCCCTTGCGAATGATCTTTGCCGCCGCCTTAAAGCGTTTCATCATGTTTATTTTTCCCGTGTTCACCACCCCATTGTTTCAAGATAGTCCGTCATTTGTTCGTCGTGATTTATTACCGCCTCGCCCTTGTCCTGCAGGCGGCAGTAATGCGCGTCAATGCAGGCGTCAACGGGGTCTATTCGGTTTCCGTTCAAAGCGTTTCGCTTATCTATTTTAATTTCTTTAAAAGAGTTTTTTGTTTCGACCGCGTTTTCGAAGCTGTAGAATAACATTTCATTTTCGCTGTTTATCTGCATATTATGTTCTTTAGCGCTCAGCTTTATATCCTCAGTCGCATGGCAAAGATTTTTCGCGGTCTGAGTGACCACAATGACCTTTGGCGTGAGCTCCTCGAGGTCGTCAAGGATTCCGTCCGCGTTGTGAGGGTCAACTCCGATTGCGCGGTAATTGAGTTTATACTCCTCTTTCAGCCTCTTTAAATCGGCAATTATAAATTTATAGTCGTTTTTAAAGCTCATGCTGTCGCCCGTCGCGGTAATCAGCCCGTCCTGCTCCCACAAATCATAGGGCGCAAGGTCGTTTTGAATATGCTCTTGCAATCTGCCGCGCGGCATATATGAATGAGCGTGAAAATATATTGAACTGCCGCTGTCAAACTCAATCGCCCAGCTCGTCAGGTCGCCGCCCGAGGATAAGTCGAGCCCTACCCAACAGTCAGAGCCGCGGAAATCGGCTAGCGTTTTGTCGGTCGCACAGCTGTGCAGATCGTCGGCGTTGACGTAGTTTGCGTCGTCGCTTTGCGTCCAAAGGTTCACGGACTTTGTAATGTAGTCCACTCTGTCCTGACCGCCCATGCTTTTGGCGGTCTCGGCTTCCGCTCTGAGCGCTTCAACCGCTTCATCGTCGCCTACATACAGCGGATTTGCCTTTAGCGCGTTGTTGATATCATAAATATCGTCGCCCTCGTCGGGGCAGAAAATGTCAACAAAGAAGTCCTCGGCGGTAACTGTGCCTTTGAGAATCGACACGCAGAAGCGGTCAAGCTCCTTGCAGTAGCTTCGGGGATTCTTGCCGCGGGTAGTGATTACCGACAGCAGGGTTTCCGGAAGCTTTCGTGTTCCCTTCCACAGCGCGCTGTATACGCTGTTATCCTTCATCTGGTGGAGCTCGTCAAGGCTGTTGAATATTCCGCGGAAGCCGTCGTCAAGTCCGCCTTCCTTTGAAAGCGCTTCAATCGTACAGCCGGAACCGAGCGCTTTTATCTCGCTCTTATACTCCTTGATTGAAAAAAACGCCTTTAAGTCCTCGTCGGATTTAATGAATTTCTTCATCTCGTCCCATACGATTTTTGCCTGGCGGCGTTTGGTCGCGGCGGTGAAAAGCTTTCCCTCACGGTATCCGCTGAATCCCGCAATGAAAACGCCCATTATTCCGTTTTCAAAGCTCTTGCCGTTCTGACGCGCCATGCTCTTGTAGCGGCGGCGGAAACGGCGGCGGTCGTTTGAAATCTTGAGCCAGCCGAAAGTACAGCCGAGGTCGAAAACCTGCGCGCCGATCAGCTTGACGGGCTTCTTTTCAAAGCCCTCGCCGATTGTCAGCGTTTCGGCGAATTCGAGAATTTTGTCGGCTGCCTCAACGCTCCAATAATACTGGAAAGCCTTTGTCCGCTGCCTTTTAAGGTCGTTTAAGTGCCTTTGGCAGGCGGCTATGTGAAGCTTGCCGCAAAACGGGATTTTTCCGTCAACTACCGCCTGAGCGTATTCGGTAACTCTGTCGGTCATTCATATCACCCGGCAAATCTGTTAAACTTGTTCTCGGGCGGCTTGCTGTCCGCTTTCGGAACAACAAGCTTGCAGCGGCTCGAAATCGAAAGTCCCAAATCATTAGCCGCCGAGCGGCACTGCTTATAATACTTGTCCTGAACCGCCGAGTATTTTTCGAGCAGAGCGATATCATCGAGTACATCTTCGCCGGAAAGCTTCTCGGTGACTGAAATATACAGCTCCTCGGCAATGATGTACCGCGCAAGCGCGTCAACGTCCGTCCTGCTCATTACTCCGAGCTCGGTCAAATCCTGTGCGATAGTTTTAAATCGTTTTTTCTGCTTTTTTGTCAAATATTTCGGAGGTTTTACGCCGTCTGCAAGCGGCTTTACCTCGGTGTTTTTTCTCTGCTCGATTTCGGCTTTTGTCAGGTGTTTTCTGCCCTTTGCCTCAATCAGCTGAATAGGCTGCCGCTGATTTGCCACGGCTTCACCTCCTTAAAACTTCATCGGGGAGTTTTTTGCACGGAACGGAGAGTTGCACCGTTCTGATTCCAAACTCTCAAAACTTTTTTAACCACCCCCGTGCGCGGCTGACTTCCGCTTCTTCCTGCTCAAAAATCTGTTGTGCCGGATGTTGTGACAGACCGTGCAGACTGAACGGGTGTTGTTCCAGTCGAGCCGACGCGCCCAGCCTTCGGGCGTTTGTATCTCAATGATGTGGTCGACCTCCTGCGCGGGCTTTCCACAGAATGAACAGTGCTTATCGCGGCTGAGCCTTGCCTCGCTGAGTGACTTCCACGGATCCGAATTGTAAAACTTTTTATACTTAGCGTCCCGCCGCTGATTGTACCGCCGGTCATTCTCCGCCTTGCGCTTTTTCCGTTCGGCGGCTATTATCGCCGAGCAGCTTTCGCAATAGGTTTTTCCGTACGGCATAAGCTTCTTGCAGCGCGGACAATTCTTGTAAATCATATATACTTCTCCGATATTCAGTATAAAAGAAAAACAGTCTAATAAAACGGATTTTTCAAAAAAAGAAGGCAGAAATAATCTGCCTCTTTTCTCACTTCCTGCCGAGCAGCCAGTCAACGGAAACATGAAAGGTATCGGCAATTTTTATTAAGCTTTTCAAGCTGACGCAGGTTTGATTTTGCCTGGCAAAATACAAGCTGCTCCTGCTTATGTGCGCTCTGCTCGCAAGCTTCCCCGCACTGATTTTGTTTTCCCGGCAAAGCGCGTCAATCCGCTTTGTAAAATCTGGTATGTAAAAATATTTATTCGCCGTGCCGCTGCACCTCCTTTTCCAAGCCGTTAAGCTGTCTGATATCATCAATCGTCAGCCAGTCAAACGGCTTTAGCTCCCATATCTGAGTTTCAGTGTTAAACTTCCAGTAATATCCCTTCATCGGGATTTTTAAAGGCGGTTTGTTCGCAACAGTTATTAACTGCTGAGTAAGACTTTTAACGCGATCCTCAAGCGCGTTAATCTGTATGATTAAAGATTTCTTTGATTGCCGCAAGTTATCACCTCCCCGTCCCCGCCGCGCCGAGGACGAAATATTAATTTGTTAACAAGTATAGTGAATGAATTTTTAATGTAAACAGCCGCGCGGTGCTGTTGTGGGTAAATTAAAACGTCACGCAGGCGTTGAGCACTGCCGCCGCTATCCAGTAGATTGATTTTTGGTAATCGCGGTTCACTGCGCAAAGAACCGCCGCTCCGAGGTTCAGAACGATAAGAGCCGTCGGGAATATGTATTGTGCTTTCATTCGTTCGCCTCCTCAACATAACACCACGATTGCGGCGGGCGTGTCAACAGTTTTCGACAATAGAAATCACTCAATTCTTTAGGTTTATCGTATATAACAAGTTTAGAAATGTGCCAACCATAAAATTCTTTGCAGGGTTTATCCGTTCCAATATATTTTTTAAGCTCATCCAGTGTCATTGCGATTTGTTTTGCAAATTTCGGTAAATCTTCATCGTCATTTCCCCAAATCTTATATAATACGTTTTCCTGTAGGTCAGGAGAATAAACAGCATTGAGCACAGAATCATCATCCCAAAATTCCGATTCGAATTGTGCTATATAATCACATATGAAATCACCGATAATCATTCCACCGCCAAAAAAATCTCTGGCTTTCTCTGTGCCTATATTGATTGCTATATAATCTTCGTAATCAAATTTTGGCTTTATACAATAGATATAACACTTAAAAGGTGTTTCCAACCTTGGTCGGTTCTTCCTAATTTCAATCACCTTTTCGCCGCTTGCTATCTTGTTACACCACTTAGGGCGAATACTCAGCATAACCGCTTTCATTGATTTTCCCCCCAGTCTAAAGCCTGTCCGCAATGCTGACAGTAGTCAGTTACAACAAGCCGATTACAATTCGGACAGTAAAATTCGCGATAAAATTCGCCACATTGATTGTCTTTATAGAAACTGTTAGGCTTTCTTCTTACCATGCAACGGTTAATCGCTTTAATTGCAATATCAACAGCCGCGTTGCGCCGTTCAGCGTCACCAACAACAGAATTGTTTTTAAGATTGTTAAGCTCAATTATCGCCGCTTCCGGGGTTAGATTATTTTTCATTTTCTCCACGCTCCTTCAATGCCTGTTCGGCGGCTTCACGGGTAAAGAAAAACCTCTTGCCAATCAGCGAACTTTCGAACATAACATCAGAATCAAGCAGAAGTCCCGTTGTTCCGTAGATAAATTGAGTTATCTTCGACGTGTAAATTTGACCGGCTGTATCAAAATAAAACACTTCATCACCTAACTTACACGGCAATTTCAAAAACATGGAACGGTCTTTGAAATGTTCGCATGTGTTTCCGCGCTCTCGCAGGATAGGTAATATTTCTTCTGCTTTACTTGGTGAGAGCTTGTGCCTTGTAAAATCTTCGCAAATTTCAACGTGTAAACAATCCTTACAACTTGCCATTAATCATCCCTCCCAATGTAAATTAAGCACATCATACCGACGCCGATTAAGCCGCCGAGCAGTATTCCGCAGATAAAAAGTCCCATGTTTTTATTTCTCCTTTCTGAATTGCCGCTGCCTATTCTCTTTTTCTCATTGTTACGGCAAGCGACCATGTACCGTAATCCTCGTTATACACCGCATCCGCGCTGATGAAGCGGAAGCCTTTATATCGGTTCTCCCAATAGTCCGCGTCGTCAATGCGTTTCTTGCAGAGCTTTTCAAGAAAACGCGGCTTGAAAACGCCGTCTTTCGGTTTTGATATTTCGGGCTGTTTGAGATTCCGTGAAGGTGTATAGCGTTTTCGGGTTTCGGGTAAACGCTCATTATGCCACTCCTTGACAAAATACTTTGACAGCGCTTCGAAACCGTTTGAGCCTTCCTGCAATTCTTCAACCTTCTTTACATCACCCTTTCCCCAGATGTTTTTATATTCCTTGCGCGTCAGGCCGCCGTTAATAACCATGTGGATATTGAATCTCGGTTTTCCTGTTCTGCGGCTGACTGTATATTCAATGACGTATATGTATTTCAGTTCCGGCAAACCCGCCTTTTTCCGGGCTCGGCGGATGCGCTTAAAAAAATTATTTACGTCGCGCTTGCACGCTGCGTATGTTTCGGGCATTTCGGCGTCGGTGTATGTGAATGTGCAATAGTAATCTTCCTCAGCGCGAAAATTCGCTTCGATTAGCCGGAGCAGTTTTTTTCGAGCGTTCTTATCATTCAGACGTTTTTGCACCGCTCGGCTGACACGCTTTTTAGATCCTCGCGAGTAACGCCGCCAGTTTGATGATATAAGATAGAACTCAGCCTCAAACATTTTGCCTGAGCGTATCCGTTTTTCTCTGACTTTCATTTTGACCTGACCTTTTTCTTCTTTTCTTTGAGGGGACAAAAGAGAAAAAAGTGTTTTTCCCTTTTTTCCCCTTATCCCCCTTTTATTCCTTTTTCTTGGCTCACTCCACTTTTATTTTTATTTCTGTTATTCTGACGGCTACAAAAATAATACGAAATACAAGCCCTAAAAACGGCTTGAGCCGCCTATAAAAACGCGCGACAGCCGCACCCGCCGCGTTTGATGCAAAAGCAAATATTTAATTTTTTGGGGTTTATTAATTATGAAAAAAGTATGAAAAATTTATAAAATAATCAGTGCGGTAATTATTTACAGATTAATGTGCAGGTATTTACAGATAACTGTCTGAGCCTGCTCCCATGTGTAGCAGACGGCGACGGCGTAGCCCTGATTTTTCAGGGCATTAAGCCACGCCCTTTGTTTTTCAGTGGGTTTGTTTTTGCCGTACTTCATTTCAATGTACAGTCCGTGCCTGCCGCTGCTTGGAACAGGTAAACAAACATCCGGCACACCTGCTTTCACACCCTGCCGCTTTAAATTCGCGGCTTCAAGCCTGTTTCTGCTGCCGCCGTTCGGTATGTGGTGAAGCAGCCCGAGCGCAGGAAATCGGCTTTCCATGTACGCCGCCCAGCGGAACAGCTTTTCCTGCTCGCAGGCTTCATGCTGTTGTTTCTTCGGCATTTTCGTTCTCCTGCACCGGGAAGCCTGCATTTTTTTGATTGTCATTTGCCATTTTTGCCGCGCCGTAAATTAAGCGAAGCTCATTAACTATATCGTCATTGATTGTGACTGACGCTATGACAGCGTTAAGCAGCAAGCCGATTTTGACTGCAATATATTGCTTTCCGTCGGAATCGTGCCTGCTATAGAACAGCATTTCGTTTTCGGGAACGTCAAGCAACGGCTCAAGATACTGACGCTGTATGAACACTATTCCTTCATCGGTCATGAAGGGAACGCAATGACCGATGCCGCTTAAACTTACACCTAAATTTTTAGGCATTGCCTGAACTTCTTTCAAATCCGTATCGTCCAGACAAAGTGTCGCCGGTGCCTTAGTGTTAATCTTAAAATGAATCTTGTCGCGCTGCTTATCGCTGATATCGTAAAGACTGCATATGTATTCCTCTGTTAAAACGGGCAAATCACAGATTGAATAAGCCGCGTAGCCGTCACAAAGCCACTGCTCATCTTCGTTTACAAAAAATGTTGCAAGTATTTTTGACCTTTTGCAAATATCAATCACTTTTTTTACTTTCATGCTTTTCACTCTCCCAACTGTCCGCCAAGCCGCCGTGCCCGGCTTGGACTAAGGCAGTAACAAATAGAAATTATCATATAAAAAGGAAGTATTCTTAAAATGAACAAATTTATGTAAAGCGCCGCACGGCCGCGCTGTTACCGATTATGATAAATTTGAACTTATGTATTCCGTGAGGAAATTCCTCGCCACGCTCTTTAGTTTTTCGGCTTTTTCAGGATCGGAAGCGTTGATTTTAAGAACCGCCCCTGAAAATTTATTGAAGCTTTCCTGTGCCTCTGTAAAATATGTGCTTGCCTTAACCAAATCGGCGTCGGCGTTTTTGTCAAGTCTTGCCGCCATGGAACGCGCCTTTTCTTCGGCTTCGGCTTTTTGAGCGGTCAGCGCCGCAAGCTTGTCTTTATATTCCTGCTCGGCTTCGGCTTTAGCCTTTGCCGCTGCCTGAGCTATTTCCTTGTCTTTGTCGGCGTTGGCTTTCTTTACCGCCTTTTCCTTTGCCTCTTTGATTTTTGCTTTATGCGCTTTTTCAAGCTCTTTAAGCTCGGCGGCGTGCTTTTGTTCAAGCTCCTTTGTACGCTCCGCCGCTGCCTCTGCTATCTCGGTCTCTGATGGCTGCTGCACCGCAACCTCCGTTGGACGGCTGCGAAGTTCCGCGTTTTCTTCCTGCAAGGATTCGTTTTCTTCCTGCAGGCGGTTTATTGTGTCGTTATTCGCCTTGTCAACATTCTGCAAAAGGTCGATTTGCTCAGCAAGCTCCTTTGTTTTTGCAACAAGCTCCTTCATCTCGGCGACTGAGATGTTTTCAAGGTCGTTTTCCTCAATAAACTCCGCGCGGTCCACTGCCGTTACTTCGGTGAGAAGCTGCAGCTTAGTTATTCCGAGCTGTGCATTTGACTGCAAAACGGTACTTCCGAGTCGTTCATAGGTTTGTATGTAATTGTACGCCTGGCGCTTTTTGATGCCGCAGGCGCGCTCGGTGTATTCTTCGAATTTTTCAAAGCCGATCGCCTTATAGCTCTGTGTGTCGCGCATACGCTTTAAATTCTCGCAAAGCGTTACCATTGCCGACGCCGCTGTCTGCATTGAGGATATAATATTGTTGTGCATCTCAATTGCCGACGCCGCCACGGGCGACATCTCGGATATTGTAAAATCAGCGATTGTCATTAGGCTGTTTTCTGACATAGTTTCTTCTCCTTTTCCGGTTTCTGCTGTATCCAGTTGAACCACTTGTTTTTAAACGCCTCTACCTCGGGCGTTGTGCCTCGGTTGCCTTTGCCTCGGCATTGTATGACGTGTGTTAATTCCGGATCAATTTCGAGGGTGAAAAACGGCTGTTCGGGCTTTTTCTTGTCGCGGATCAGACAAATAACCGTTTTACCGCGCTTGTAGCTTTCGCGGTAGTT
>CADAYK010000014.1 GCA_902792105.1 uncultured Ruminococcus sp. | reverse complement strand
CAAGTGGTAAGGCACGAGTCTGCAAAACTCTGATGCGGCGGTTCAAATCCGCCTGTCGCCTCCAGCTTTAAGCACTCCTTACGGGAGTGCTTATTTTTTTATCTGTATATTCATTTACTATCATAACACAGGAGAATACAAATGTCAAAGCTAAAAATATATATCGCAAGCCCGTTTTTTAATGATTATGAGGTGTCCTGCCTTGAAGCGGCTGAAAGGGTTCTTTTCGGGCGCGGCTTCGATATTTTCAGTCCCAGGCTCAACGAAGTAAGGGACGAAAATTCCCCCAAGGACGAAGCGTGGTCGTTTGAAACCTTCGAAAACGACAAAAAGTATATCGATTGGGCGGACGTTGTTGTAGCTCTGTATCACGGCTGTTACAGCGACAGCGGAACCGCGTGGGAATGCGGCTATGCCTGCGGCACAAACACACCGGTAGTGGCTGTTCACGTCGGCAAAGACAAGTCAAACGGCTCGAATCTTATGGTGCATGAAAGCGCAAGGGCAAACCTTTCGCCCGAAGAACTCGCGGATTATGATTTTGAAACCATGCCTCCGAAAAAATACCACGGGATCCGCTTTTGACCGTCAAGCCGTAAAGAAAAATCAATCACAAAAACAATTGCAATCTGTCGAAGAATATTGTATAATAAATATAATATAGGTCAAGGCGGCTCCGCATGCGCCGGTTCAGCGGAACTCCTTGAATATGACAGGAGAGAATGCTATGGACAACTATAATATGCCAAGTCCGTATATGCCGGATCAGGATCCTTCCGGTAATGGTCAAAACGCAAAAACGATTGTTCTTATCGCGGCTGTTACGGTAATCGTTGTAGCGGCAATTGCAGCGTTTTTGATTATTTTTATGGTCAACGGGTCGTCGGGCAACAGCGGAAAAACTTCCGAAACCGAAAAAACCACCGCGGCAACTACCGCCGTGCAAACCGAGGCGGAAAGCACAGTCGCAATGCCCGATCTAAAGGGAATGACAAAAGAAAAGGCGCTTGACAAGCTTGCAGAGCTGGGTATCACCGCCGGCATAAGCGAGGTTGAAAGCGACAAGGAAAAGGCAGGCAATGTGCTGTCCCATGTTCCGGGAAAGGGCGGAGCTGTTTCAAAGAACGACAAGGTCACGCTCTATATCGCGAAAGCTCCCAAGACCGGAACCACTTCAAAAACAGAATCAAAAACCAAGACCACCGCTCCCACGGAATCCACACGTCTTGCAGGAGGAGCCGTTTACCTTTACTGCAACGCTATAGACTTTGTTTCGCTGCGCACGGGCCCGGGAGTAAGCTACACCGAGATCCTGCGTATTCCTTCGCGCCAAAGCATGGTTTATCTTGGCGAGATGTCAGGCAACTGGTACAAGGTAAAATACGACGGAAAAACAGGTTATGTTTCCGCAAACTATGTTTCGTTTGAACCTGACGGTCCGCTTAATGTAAATCCCGACGGTTCCGAGCGAAGCCGTTCCTATAAAACCTACAGCGGAGATTACCTGTACTGCACCGCAAGCGACTTTGTTTCGCTGCGTACCGGTCCGGGTGTAGGCTACACCGAGATCGCGCGGATACCTCACGGCTATTCAATGAAGTATTTAAACGAAAAATCAGGCGACTGGTATTATGTAAGCTACAACGGCAAGACGGGCTATGTCTCAGCCTCATGGGTGACCTTTGATCCCGACGCGGTATAAATTTACAAAAATAAACGCACAGTACGTTTCGGCGTCACTGTGCGTTTTCTTTATGCGTTCGGCAGGCTGTCTATAGTAATATCACAACAGTTTACTTTCGGCTTTTTCGGATTATACCGTACCTGAATCCCTTTTCCGGTCAAGCCCATAATCGCTTCGCGCGAATCCTTGGGGGGATTATTAAATACTTTTATTCCGTTGTATTCAACTCCGTCTACGCTGTATTTATAATAGACAATATAGTTTATGCCGGAGCGCGGCGGACTTTTTTCCTCAACATAGCTAACCGTTCCGCCGGTGTATTCCGTGCAGCTCTTGTCCTTTTTTGCTTCAAAAATTTTGAAAACTATATAAAAAATCACTGCAATAGCAAGCCCGGCTAAAACTATCGGTATACTGTCCGGGCTGAAACTTCTTTTTGTTAATTCGCTCATAATAATCCGCTCCTGTAATATTTTGTGAAAATAAGAATTATCATCAGGACAATTCCGAAAAGCAAAAATAATAATCCGATTATAGCATCCATAAGCTTAACCTTTATTAAACGCGTTTTGGCTGTTATCCGTGTGTGATCAAAGCCACGCACTCCACATGGTTCGATACGTGCTGATTGAAGTCGCTATTTCGGAACATATCGCCCCATTTTGAGCCGATTTTCGATTGTTCTCGGAAACATATCAATCGGCACATTTTGCCCTTATTCAATCTGCAGTCTAAATCTTTCTCGTTGTAGGGAACATATCGAGTTTTTCCGGTTGCAACTATATAAGAAAGCTAATCTGCCGCTACTGTTTCAAGCCGGGACTATCCTTTTAGGGAATTTGTCATCATAGAACTATTTCTACATAGAAGGAATCGTTTCAACCTAATAATTATCGGGCATTATTCATCAAGTGAATCAATGTCAATTCTGTATTCAGCTCCACAATCCAGTCACTTAATAATTAATTCTCCAGCTAAATCTATTTCCATATCCAGCACCTCAATTATTGAAACAGGTCATCATTCCAAACAAGTTTTACCAAGTCAACAAGTACTGCTATTCTTTCACTTATTTCATTCTTACCAAATGAAGCATATGATTTAAATCCAAGATTGTTATCCGCAATGAACTTCTTAAATTTAGGATTATTCTGATACGCCAAATCACCAAGCGATTCAGTATAGATATTGCCTTCGTTAGAGCAATATTTCTTCAGCTTGTAATCATACTTTGCATCATTTAAGCTGGCGTTGATGCTCTTATGAAGAAGCAATAACGCACCGATACTATTTCTCCAACGTCTGAAATTATCTTGGTCAGAATACTCTGCAGTAAACCATTCATAATGGTCTGTAATAATATGCTCAATCTCGAACGGATTCTTTGTTTGAGTATTCATATAATTGCAGTAGTTTGATGCAACACCAGTCTGCTCCTCGATGAAACCAGTAATACGCGCAAGAATGTTCTTGATGTATTTCTTAGTAAAACTGTTTAGTCTTAAATCGCTTAATGCTGCTGCAGGGTCAAACGCAAGATTGATATACTGCTGCTCTAATTTCTGTTTCAATGTAAGAATATCTGTCATACGGATATCCTTGGTTACATTGAAAACAAAGTTTTTAATCGTACTGTAATCAACAGAGCGATAATTCGTTACTCTGGATACTATCAAAACATCAATGAACCTTGCCACCAGATTAATCTTTTCAATGATAATCGGCCATGAATCTTCATAGCATACAGGCGCTAATAAAAGTTGTGGTTGCAAAGTAAAATTAACCTTTGCATTGTAATACACGTACTTCGTTTCTTCTGCAAAGGTGGTTTCTGCCTGACGAATACGCTCATAAACCTCTGCAAATTTCGCAAATTTCTTTATGAACAGCTCAAATTCATCAGAACTATTAAGGCCTAACTTATCACGTTCATCTCGCACCCACTTGTGGAAAGAACCACCGATGATATCAAAGTCCTTATTTACTGCGCGAGCTTTTGTCTCACGAATTGTTTCTGCATAGTGAGCTCTAAGCCAAGCTTTAATAAATGTCTCGTCGCCTTTGTCATCATCTTTCTTCAACGTAAGAACTTTATCTTTCCAAATACCATTCATCTTTTCACGGGATGAATCGGATTTGATTTCAGAGAGAATATAGCCCTTTAACATTTCTGTAGATGTCAGGCTCAAACCACGATCGTTCATTGTAACGAATACTTTATGAGCATCTTGCTCAGTTGTTGCTACAATTTCAATAAAGAATACTTTTTCCGCAATCCAATCACAGAAATGCAACAACATAACATCTGTAATATCAGCCGGGAAAACATCCTGAATATCTTGATAACGGCCATAAAGATTTCTTACTGATTCTCCGGCACCGGTAGTATCAAAATCTGTATCGTTGAAAATTGCATTCATACAATCCTGACGATCATCGACATTGATATTAAAAGACTTCGTACCAAAGGATTCTGAGAAAATCATGGTCTCAATCATGTTATAACTCTGACCGATGCCCTTTAATCTGTTATTAAGATACATCAGTAACAATGTTAAAGAAGAGAATCTTTGCTGGCCATCAATAATAGCATTTTCTCTTCCTGCCAGAACAATAGAACCCATGAAATATGTACCGTAATCAGCTACAGCCTGTCTTGGGTCATCAGTTTTATAATATTCCAGAAATTCTGATGTAAGGTCATCGATCAATTCTTCTATGTGCTTACGCTGCCACATATATTCACGCTGGTAATAGTGAATTGAATATTTTGTATTCTGTAATAATTGTTTTAGATTCTTAGGTGAACCTTCAATCTTCTTCATTAGGCTTCCTCCTACAGAAACAGTCACTACACTTGTATTCCCACACTTTAATAATGAGCTTTTTAATTTTAATTTACCGCCACTACCATCATGAACAGCATATTCTTCTTTGTGATTGCGGATATATGTTGCTGATTCTCGCGAGAATCCATTTCTCTGAAGTAGAATCATTAATGGATTAGTTATTCTTAATTCAACATAAAAATATGAAACACGAAATTATAATGCTCGGTAATTCGTTGAGATAAAGCTCGTATAACACCGAAACTCCCGACACGGTTATAATAGAGAACGCGGTGGTTATAATATTCGCGTATTTTCCGAAAATGAGAACTATCATCAGGACAATTCCGAAAAGCATAAATAATAATCCGATTACAGCATCCGTAAGCTTAACCTTTATTAAACGCGTTTTGGCTGTTATCCGTGTGTGATCAAAGCCACGCACTCCACATGATTCGTATGCGGAAACATATCCACCGGCTGGATTTTGCGCACCTTGTATTCACTGTTTTCGGTCAGATATTTTAAATCCCTTGCAAGCGTTTCGGGGTTGCAGCTTACATACACCACGGTTTTCGGCGACATCGCGATAAGCGAATCGAGAAAAACCTTGCTGCTGCCTGCCCTGGGCGGATCCATAAACACCACGTCGGGGCGTTCGCTTTCCTGTGAAACCTCGCGCATAAACGCTCCTGCGTCGCCCTTGTAAAAGCGAATGTTTTTAAGCCCGTTCGCCTTGGCGTTGTCGATCGCGTCGCGCACCGCGTCGCCGTTAAGCTCAACGCCGATAACCCTGCCTGCGCCGCGCTTTGCCGCAATTATTCCTATTGTGCCTATTCCGCAGTAGGTGTCAAGCACTGTTTCGCTGCCCTTCAAATTTGCGTATTCAATAGCCTTGCCGTAAAGCACCTCGGTCTGTACGGGGTTGATCTGGTAAAAGCTCTTTGGCGAGATCCTGAACCTGCAGCCGCACAGCACATCCTCGATATATCCCTTTCCGTATAAAATATTCTGCTTTTTGCCGAGTACAAGGTTTGTGTCGTAAGGGTTAATGTTTTGTATCACCGTAGCGATTTCGGGGAATTTTTGCCGAATCGCCTTAACAAAATTGTTTTTCGACGGAAACATCGCCGTACCGGTAACCAGCACAAGCATAACCTGATTTGTGGCAAAGCCGCGCTTCACAAGAATGTGGCGCAAAAAGCCCTTGTGCGTGTCCTCGTTATAGGTCGTCATCTTGAACGACGGCATAAGCCTGCGCACCGCGACTATTATTTTGTCGGCGGTAACGTCCTCGATCTGACAACTGTCAATACCCACGACATTGTGACTGCCCGACTGATAAACGCCCGAAATTATCCTTCCGTTGCGGCCGGTGTAAAACGCCGCCTGAACCTTGTTGCGGTAGTGGTAGGGGTTGTCCATACCTATAATCGGCAGCGGCTTGGAAAACTTTTTAAGAAACCTGTTTATTTTGTTTTGCTTAAATTCAAGCTGTTCGGCATAGCTCATGTTTTGAAGCTGACAGCCTCCGCATTTTTTGTGTACGGGACAAATAGAATTTTCGGCTTGTTTCATGTTCATCATTCCTTTAGCCTATTCTATCATTTGGCGTGAAAATTAGCAAGCGCGAAGGTAAAAAAATTGCACATTTTGTATTTTGTAATTTGACCGATTTTGTGTTTTGAGATGAAAATGCCGTTTGGTATTGACATTTTGTGTTTTAAAGAATATACTAACAGCATAGACAGCAACGGCGCTGTGGGCAATACCCGCAGTGCCGTGATTTTTATGTAACTGAACTGGAGAGTAGTTTATGAGTAAAGTTCCCGAAATGTTCGGAATCAATGTATTTAACGACAAAAAAATGCAGGAAAGGCTTCCCAAGTCAACCTACAGAGCTTTGAAAAAAACCATTCAGGACGGTGAACCGCTTGACCTCAGCGTTGCAAACGTTGTGGCAACTGCAATGAAGGACTGGGCAATCGAAATGGGCTGCACCCACTACACCCACTGGTTCCAGCCTATGACTGGCGTTACCGCCGAAAAGCACGACAGCTTTATCCAGCCCAACGGCGACGGCGTGATCATGGAATTCTCGGGCAAGGAGCTCATCAAGGGCGAGCCCGACGCTTCGTCATTCCCCAGCGGCGGAATCCGCGCCACCTTTGAAGCGCGCGGCTACACAACCTGGGATCCCACCTCTCCCGCGTTTGTCCGCGACGGCTCATTGTATATTCCCACCGCGTTCTGTTCCTATACAGGCGAGGTTCTCGATAAAAAAACACCCCTGCTGCGTTCAATGGAAAAGATCAGCAGCGAGGCAGTGAAGATCCTTCATCTTCTCGGAAAAACCGAAGTAACCAGAGTGATCACAACAGTAGGTCCCGAGCAGGAGTATTTCCTGATTGACCGCGACCTCTATGAACAGCGCGAGGACTTAAAGCTCACAGGCAGAACCCTGTTCGGCGCAAAAGCACCCAAGGGACAGGAGCTTGACGACCACTATTTCGGCGCTATTAAAACAAGAGTATCGGCATACATGAAGGATCTTGACGAGGAGCTGTGGAAGCTCGGCATCCTCGCAAAAACCAAGCACAACGAGGTTGCGCCCTCACAGCACGAGCTCGCGCCTATTTTCACCACTTCAAATATCGCGAACGATCACAACGAGCTCACAATGGAAATCATGAAAAAGACCGCAGAAAAACACGGAATGGTTTGTCTGCTTCACGAAAAGCCCTTTGCCGGCGTTAACGGCTCGGGCAAGCACAATAACTGGTCGCTTTCCACCAACACGGGCGAAAACCTTTTAAGCCCCGGCAAACACCCCGAAAACAACCTTGTGTTCCAAATTTTCCTCGCGGCGGTCGTAAAGGCTGTTGACGAATATCAGGATCTGCTCAGAGCAACAGTTGCCTCCGCAGGCAACGATCACCGTTTGGGTGCTCATGAAGCTCCGCCGGCTATTATCTCCATGTACCTCGGCGACGATTTGGGCGAAATGGTTGACTCCATCATCAACGGCGAGGAATACGTAAGCCACGGCAAGGAAAGAATGCAGACAGGCGTTGACGTTCTTGCCGACTTCAAAAAGGACACCTCCGACAGAAACAGAACCTCGCCCTTTGCCTTCACCGGCAACAAGTTCGAGTTCCGCGCGCTCGGTTCGGCGCTCAACATCGGCTGCCCCAACTATATGCTCAACACTATGGTCGCCGAGGAATTAAGCCAGTTCTATGTCGAGCTTAAGGACGAGAAGGACAACATCGAAAAGGCTGTAAGATCCCTCGTTAAAAACGTTCTTTCCGAGCATAAAAGGATCATCTTCAACGGCGACAATTATACAGATGAGTGGGTTCAGGAAGCAAAAAGAAGGGGCTTGCTCAACTTGAAATCAATGCCCGAAGCCTTCAGCCATTTCCTCGACAGAAAGAACGTCGAGCTGTTTGTCAAGAACAAAATCGTTACCCAGGCCGAATACCGCGCAAGATATGAAATCGAGCTTGAAACCTACTGCAAACAAATTAATATAGAAGCGCTTACCATGATCGACATGGCAAGAAAGAAAATCACTCCGGCAGTCACCGCTTTTGTGCGCCAAATGACCGACGCGGCTCTGGCAAAAAAAGCACTTTCCGCCGATATTCCCACATCGGTTGAGGAAAACCTTGTTAAAAGCCTTTCCAACAAGCTTGTTTGCTTTGTAAACAAAACAACCGAGCTCGAGGAAGCCGTTATGGGCGCAAGCGAGCACAACTGTGACGAGCTTGAGTACGCCGGATATTTCCGCGAGGTGGTTTTCGCCAAGATGCAGGAGCTGCGCGCTGTAGGCGACTCAATGGAAACCGAAACAGCGTCCGACTTCTGGCCTTATCCGTCATACTACGACTTGCTTTTCGGCGTTTAAAAAATAATACAGGGCTCGGAAAACCGGACCCTGTTGTTTTATGCTCTCTTCATTATCCTGTCATATAAAAGCCTTGCGGCAATTGAAATGCCCTGAGCCGCGGTAACCGTAAGCAGAACATACAAATAAGCAGCCGTTCTGTTTATCATAACAGCTACAAGGATAAAATGCAGAAAGATTAAAAATGTAATAGTGTGAAAAATTAAAAGCTGTGATCGCTTTCGCGCCAGAATACTGTTTGTTACAACCGCCGCTAAGATAACAGAAACAAAAAGGTACAGCCTTAAAAACAAACTCTCAAAGCTTGGACAATACAGAAATACGGAAGCAAACACAACTACCGGTAAAACAATATTAATAACATAAGGCAAGCCGTTTATCAATTTCACCGTGTTGCCGTCGGGATACGGTATAAGCTTATCGTCCTTAGTGCTGACAACATTCCGGCGGTTCAGCAGCTCGCGTCGTTTTTTGGCGCATAAAACCGCAGCGTCGCACGTTACAATAAACACAATTATATTCAATGTGACCGCGCTGAAAAAATCTTGGTCGGATTTGTTGAAGCCTTGAAAATAATAGCGGTTCAATATCAGGAAGCTTAAAACAGTGACGCCTGCCCTTATCAAAACAAGCAAACCGTGCTGTTTCGCGTTTTCCGAGAAAACTGCCGTAAGAACAAACACAGGCAGCAAATAAACCTGCGAAGCCAAAAGCATAAGCTCTCCGAGTGAAGCGGCGGTCATACTCCATTCGCCAATTAAATTCCAAAAAATCAGGTCGCCTAAATAAATATACATATCCACATCGACGAAAGAGCGCAGCGCTATCGACAAACCAAGCGCGATCAGCGGAAAAAACTGCAGTATGATCAAAGGTATGATCCGTTTAGACGCAAAGGCTTTTTTCATAACAACACCGCCTTAATATTTTTCATAACAACACTGCCTTAATATTCATTTCACTATTATTATAGCTTAATTAATACAAAATGTCAATACAATTTGTATTTTACACAGGAGGATTATTGCCGCATTGCCAATAAATCCTTCAAAAATATTGTTTTAATTCCTTTATGTAAAAATTATTTGCCGCAAATCTTGTACAATAATATGTTGAAGAAAGACGTTGCGGAGGTGAAAGCTTGAAAAAAGCGTTACTTGTTTCAAGCTCCGAACAAAGCGCGTCGCCGCTTGCGAAGCTGTTAAAGACAGAGGGCTATGACAAAATCAATGTGTTTTACGCTGCTTACAGCGCCAAGGAAGCCGCAGAGAACAGCGAGTTTGACCTGATCTGCATAAACGCTCCGCTTATCGACGAAAACGGCATTGAGCTTTCGCGCCACTTTGCCGAAACCACGCGGTCGTCCGTCGTTATTATCGTTCCGCAAAAAAACGCCGACGAGGTCAACGACATGCTTACTCAATACGGCGTTTTGGTAATTGCAAAGCCTGTAAACAAGCATTTGTTCCACCACTATTTGCAGTTTACCGACTGCTTCCGCACCAGAATGCTCCGCGTCGAGCAGGAAAACAAGCGGCTAAAGGGTATGGTAGAGGACATTAAAATCATTGACCGCGCAAAGCTTTTGCTTGTAACCTGTCTTGGCATGAGCGAGGAACAGGCGCACCGCTACCTTGAAAAGCAGGCGATGGATCTGCGCACAAGCAGACTGAACGTCGCAAAGCAGGTTATTCAAACCTACGAAAATTAGTTATTAATCTATATTCTTATATTCGCAATATTCAACGAAAGGATGTTTATATGAGTCGTGTCGCATACTTAGTTCTTGAAAACGGAACTGTTTTTGAGGGCAAGGCATTCGGTGCCGAAAAAGAAACCACGGGAGAGCTTGTTTTCACCACAGCGATGACAGGCTATCTCGAAACACTCACCGACCCCAGCTATTATGGTCAGGTGGTTATTCAAACATTTCCTTTAATCGGTAACTACGGGGTTATTCCCTCCGATTTCGAGAGCAGTTCACCTGCCCTCAAAGGCTATATTGTCAGAGAATGGTGCCAAGTACCCTCAAACTTCCGCAGTGAGGGCGATCTTGACACCTTTTTAAAAGAATCCGGAATTCCCGGTGTTTGCGGAATCGACACCCGCGCCCTTACCCGTATCGTGCGCGAATACGGTGTTATGAACTGCAAGATCCAGTACACCCCCGAGGTAACACAGGCTGATTTGGACGAGATGAAAAATTATGTTATCACCGAGGCGGTTGAAAAAACAACCGTTCAGCACTGCGAGGATTTCAAGCCCGAAAATCCCGAGCTTAAGGTCGTGCTTATGGACTTCGGCGCAAAGCACAACATCGAGCGCGAGCTTCTCAACCGCGGCTGCGAGGTCACCGTTGTTCCGGCTCACACCACCGCCGAAGAAATCACGGCTATGAACCCCGACGGCGTAATGCTGTCAAACGGACCCGGAGACCCCGACAAAAACACCGAGGTCATCAAGCAGCTCACCGTGCTTGCCGAAAAGAGGATCCCGATGTTCGGCATCTGTCTCGGCCACCAGCTCATGGCGCTTTCTCAGGGAGCAAAAACTACCAAGCTGCACTACGGCCACAGGGGAGCAAACCAGCCGGTTAAGGAGCTTGCCACCGGCAAAATTTACATCACTTCCCAAAACCACGGCTACGCCGTTGTGTCCGAATCCCTGCCTGCCACAGCAAAAACAAGCTTTGAAAACGGCAACGACGGCACCTGCGAAGGCGTAGATTACCTCAATTTGCCGGCGTTTTCGGTTCAGTTCCACCCCGAAGCCTGCGGCGGTCCCCAGGACACAGCATTCCTGTTCAACCGTTTCATTAAGCTTATGAAGGATAATAAAGCGTAATTTTCTCTTTCGGTTTTGTAGGGAAGCCCCTTGCGGGCTCACGTAACATCACAGATTTTAACAGGAAGGCGTCGAGCGCTTTCCGTATAGCAGAGTTTGGCTCTGATATTCCTCTATATTATTAAGATAAGGATGATAATATGCCACTGAAAAAGGATATTAAAAGAGTAATGGTAATCGGCTCAGGTCCTATTGTTATCGGACAGGCTGCCGAGTTTGACTACGCCGGCACTCAGGCGTGCCGTGCCTTAAAGGAAGAGGGACTTGAGGTAATCCTCGTTAACTCAAACCCCGCTACGATCATGACAGACAACGCAATGGCGGATAAAATATACATCGAGCCTCTTACGCTTGAAACCGTTAAGCGTATCATCAAAAAGGAGCGTCCCGACAGCTTGCTGTCGACCCTCGGCGGTCAGACAGGTCTTACTCTGTCAATGCAGCTTGCCAAGGAAGGCTTCCTCGACAAATACGGCGTTCAGCTTTTGGGCGCCAATCCCGAAACCATCGACAAGGCTGAGGACCGCCAGATGTTCAAGGATACCATGCTGGAAATCAACCAGCCGGTTATTCCATCAATGGTAGTAAACGACGTTGAAACCGCCGTTGAGTTCGCCGAAGAAATCGGTTATCCCGTAATCATCCGTCCCGCGTTCACGCTGGGCGGCACAGGCGGCGGCATCGTAAACGACGAGGAAGAGCTCCGCGAAATCACCTCCAACGGTCTTGAGCTTTCGCCGATCACTCAGGTTTTGGTTGAAAAGTGTATCTCCGGCTGGAAGGAGATCGAGTTCGAGGTTATGCGCGACAGCTCCGGAAACGTAATTACAATCTGCTCCATGGAGAACATTGATCCCGTCGGCGTACACACCGGCGACTCAATCGTTATCGCTCCTGCCGTTACACTGGCGGACAAGGAGTACCAGATGCTCCGCACCGCGGCGCTCAGCATCGTTAACGCGTTAAAGGTAGAGGGCGGCTGTAACTGCCAGTTCGCGCTCGATCCCGAAAGCTTTGAATACGCGGTCATCGAGGTCAACCCCCGTGTGTCGCGTTCGTCGGCTCTCGCTTCAAAGGCGACCGGTTATCCCATAGCCAAGGTTGCGGCAAAAATCGCGATCGGCTACACCCTCGGCGAAATCAAAAACGCCGTTACCGGCACAACCTACGCCTGCTTCGAGCCTTCGATCGACTATGTGGTTGTAAAATTCCCCAAATGGCCGTTTGATAAATTCGTATACGCAAAGCGCGACCTCGGCACCCAAATGAAGGCTACCGGCGAGGTTATGGCTATCGCGCCCACCTTTGAGCAGGCAATTATGAAGGCAGTCCGCGGCGCCGAAATCTCGCACAACACACTCGACGATAAATATTTTGAGGAGCTGTCAAACGCTTCGGTAGTCCATCAGCTGGGCACCTGCGACGACAGAAGAATATTCTGCGTTTACGAAGCTTTAAAGCGCGGAGTAAGCGTAGAGCAGATCCACGAAATCACAATGATCGACGAGTGGTTCCTTGAAAAGCTTAAAAACATTATCGCCGTAAGCGACGAGCTCAAGAGCGGCAGCCTCACCGATGAGCTCTACAAAAAAGCCAAAAACATGGGTTTCCTCGACAAAACGATCGAGGAATACACAGGCGAAAAGATTAAAAATCCGCTTGTTCCGGTTTATAAAATGGTTGACACCTGCGCCGCTGAGTTCGAGGCTCAAACGCCTTACTTCTACTCAACCTACGACAGCGAAAACGAGGCGGCTCAGTTTATCAAGAATAAAAACAGCGACAAAAAGACAATTATCGTATTCGGCTCAGGTCCTATCCGCATCGGTCAGGGCATCGAGTTCGACTACGCTTCGGTTCACTGTGTATGGGCGCTCAAAAAGGCAGGCTACGACGTTGTTATCGTAAACAACAACCCCGAAACCGTATCAACCGACTTTGACACCTCCGACAGACTCTATTTCGAGCCGCTCACAGCCGAGGACGTAATGGGCATTATCAAAACCGAAAATCCCTACGGCGTTGTTGTCGCGTTCGGCGGACAAACCGCCATTAAGCTTACAAAGTTTCTCTCCGAAAGCGGAGTCAACATCCTCGGAACCTCCTACGACGCCATCGACATGGCTGAGGACAGAGAGCGCTTTGACGAGCTCCTTGAGAAATACCACATCAAGCGCCCCCGCGGCGTAACGGTTATGACAACCGAAGAAGCGCTCAACGTAGCGGAAACGATCGGCTATCCCGTACTGCTCCGTCCCTCATATGTGCTCGGCGGTCAAAATATGATCATCGCGTTCAACGAAGCCGACGTCAAGGAGTATATGGCTATCATTCTCGCGCAGAACATCGAAAACCCCATTCTTATCGACAAGTACCTCCAGGGTACCGAAATCGAGGTTGACGCGATTTGCGACGGCGAGGACATCCTCATCCCGGGCATCATGGAGCACATCGAGCGCGCTGGCGTTCACTCCGGCGACTCGATCGCTGTGTATCCCGCATGGAATCTGAGCGACGAAATGACTCAAATCATTGTTGAAAGCTCGCGCAACCTCGCGATCGAGCTCAGAACAAAGGGACTTGTAAATATTCAGTATCTTATATATAACAACGAGCTTTACGTTATCGAGGTAAATCCGCGTTCATCGCGTACGATCCCCTACATCAGCAAGGTTACGGGAGTTCCCATGGTTGACCTCGCAACACGCGCAATGCTCGGCGAAAAGCTCAGCGACATGGGCTACGGCACGGGACTTTACAGAAAGAGCCCCTACATTGCCGTAAAGGTTCCCGTGTTCAGCTTTGAAAAGCTTATCAACGTTGACAACCACTTAGGCCCCGAAATGAAGTCCACCGGCGAGGTTCTCGGCATTGCCGGAACACTCGAGGAGGCTCTGTACAAGGGACTCATCGCCGCCGGTTATAAGATGAAGAAAAAAGGCGGCGTGTTCATCACTGTCCGCAACTCCGACAAGGGCGAGATCGGCGAAATCGCCAAGAAGTATTACGACCTCGGCTTCAAGATTTACGCAACCGAAGGCACAGCCGCTGTGCTCGGAAAGTACGGTATTGACGCCGTAAGCGTTAAGAAGATCCATGAATCCGAATCAAACAACACCCTTACCCTTATCGAGTCCGGTAAAATCCAGTACGTTATCTCAACCTCGGCAAAGGGAAGGATCCCCTCGCGCGACTCGGTTAAGATCCGCAGAAAAACCGTTGAGAGAAACATTCCCTGCCTTACCTCGCTTGATACTGCCAACGCTTTGGCTGACTGCCTGCGTTCACGCTATTCACAGGTAAGCACCGAGCTTGTCGACATCAACAATATGCGCGACTCAAAGAAAAAGCTCAAATTCACCAAGATGCAGGGAATAGGCAACGATTATATCTATTTCAGCACCTTCGACCAGGAAATCAACAATCCCGAGGCGCTTGCTGTACGTCTTTCCGAACGGCACTTCGGAATCGGCGGCGACGGCGTTATCCTTGTTTGCCCGTCAAAGGTTGCCGACGCTCAGATGAAAATGTATAACCGCGACGGCTCCGAGGGCAAAATGTGCGGCAACGGCATCCGTTGCGTGGGCAAGTTCCTCTATGACCACAATATGCTCGATGTAAAGGAAAAAGACGAGTTTACAATCGAAACCCTCAGCGGAATCAAAACCCTTAAGGCGTTCACCAGCGACGGCGTTGTTACAAGACTGCGCGTAGACATGGGCAAGGCTATTCTTGATCCTGCCAAAATCCCCGTAGCTCTCGACGGCGAAAAGGTGGTTGACCGCGCTGTTAAAATCGGCGGCAAGGATTACAACATCACCTGCGTGTCAATGGGCAATCCGCACTGTGTTGTGTTCATGGACGGCATCGATTACATGGACATTGAATCGATAGGAACCGAGTTCGAGACAAACGAGCTGTTCCCCGAGCGTGTCAACACCGAATTTGTTTCCGTTCTTGACGAACACACGATCAAAATGCGCGTATGGGAGCGCGGCTCCGGCGAAACCTGGGCATGCGGCACAGGTGCTTGCGCGGTTGCGGTAGCGGCTTGCGAAAACGGCTTCTGCAAAAAAGGCGAGGATATCAAGGTTAAGCTTAAGGGCGGCGACCTTATTATCAACTACACCGACGACACCGTATACATGACGGGCAACGCGGAAACTGTTTTCGAGGGCGAAGTAGAAATATAAAATATTATTGATATTAAGGGAGGCTTACGCGGCCTCCCTGATAATATTGGGTATGGATATATTAGATATTAGGGAAAATCTAATATAAAGGAATGATAAAATTGAAAATCAACAAAAATTTTGACAACCTTGTACCGAATTATCTTTTTGCCGAAGTAGCCAAAAGAACCTCGGACTATACCGCCGCAAATCCGGACAAAAAAATTATCCGTCTGGGTATCGGCGACGTCACTCTGCCTCTCGCGCCCGTTGTAATCGACGCGATGAAGCGCGGAGCCGAAGATTTGGCTCACAAGGAAAGCTTCAAGGGCTATCCCGATTATGAGGGCTACGAATTTTTGCGTCAGGCAATTTCGGATTATTACAAGAGCTTCGGCGTAAGCGTATCATCTGATGAAATCTTTGTATCCGACGGCGCAAAGTCCGACTGCGGAAACATCGGCGACATCTTCTCGCAGGACAATACCGTGCTTGTCACCGATCCTGTTTATCCCGTTTATGTTGACTCAAACATAATGGCAGGCAGAAAGATCATCTACGCCGCTTCCAACCGCGAAAACGGCTTCGCCGCAATGCCGGACAACAGCGTAAAGGCAGACATAATCTACCTTTGCTCGCCTAACAACCCCACCGGCTCGGCATACACCGCAGACCGGCTCAAGGCATGGGTTGACTACGCTCTCAAAAACGACGCTGTTATACTCTACGACAGCGCTTACGAGGCTTTCATCACCGAAGCCTTGCCGCGTTCCATCTATGCGATCGAAGGCGCAAGGCAGTGCGCAATCGAGATGTGCTCGCTGTCAAAAACCGCCGGCTTCACAGGTACACGCTGCGGCTATACGGTAATTCCGCGCGAGCTTGAGCGCGACGGCCATAACATCTACAAAACCTGGTACCGCCGCCAGGCAACAAAATTCAACGGAGTTTCGTGGCCTGTCCAGTGCGCGGCAGCGGCTGTTTTCAGCGAAGAAGGACAGCGCCAGATCCGCGAAAATATCGCCTACTATCAGGAAAACGCGCGCATAATTTCCTCCGCTCTCGACGAACTCGGAATTTATTACACCGGAGGCAAAAATTCGCCTTACATCTGGCTTGAATGTCCAAACGGCATGGAAAGCTGGGAGTTTTTTGACTACCTGCTCGAAAACGCCGGCGTGGTCGGCACTCCGGGCGAGGGCTTCGGCGAAAACGGAAAAGGCTACTTCCGCCTTACCGCTTTCGGCGACCGTGAAAGCACTGTTGAAGCGGTCGAAAGAATAAAAAATCTGTTAAAGTAAAATTTTTTACCGGCTCAACTTATCAGTTCGAGCCGGTTTTTGATGTCTGTTGTCATCATCAATAATATAAAAAGCACACTCTGAGCTGCTGTTTTTCTATAATATTGTTTATGCTGCCGTTTTTTAAAAATAAAAATACAATTTGTTGACATTGTGTTTTTGTTGTTGTAAAATAAATCTGTGTAATAATTATTTAACAAAACCATAAACGTGTTAGTAAAGGAATGTATTTAATGAGAGCAAGTAGAATACTATCGGTTGTTCTCGCTGCGGTTATGACTGTTGCGGCGGCGTCTGCTTTGACCTCTTGCGTCAACAAGGGCAAAGAGGTTTCCCTTGTTATTCACGACAAGGGAAAGCACTACAAGTGCGAAGGCTTTGATGAAATGACGGTTGAAAAGCTCGTTGATGAATCGGGACTTACAATCAGCGATAAGGACGAAACCGATCCTCCGCGCGAAACAAAGTGGGTCGACTCCAAGGCGGATTCAATTACGATCAGGCGTTACGCCAAGGTTAACGTTGTGTGCAACGGCGAAACAAAAACGGTTGAGCTTATGGACGGAACGGTTGAACAGGCGGTTAAAAAGGCAGGCTTCCCAACTGAGGGCTACCAGCTTGACGCCGACAAGTCAGCTTACCTTGAAGACGGAATGACGATCAACCTCAAAAAGGTGCTGCGCGGCAAGGTAGAGGAAAACGGCAAGATCTATTACTACAGCGACAGCGGCGAGCTTATGAAGAACACCGTTGCCGGTAACGACGCCGAGGGCTACTTTTATGTTAACAGCGAAGGCTTGATCGATCCCAAATACACCGGAACCCCAAACGTTGACGGTGCTGACTGGAACGTAATAAACGGCAAGGCGACAAAGGTTGTTACCGATTCCGACAAGACACTCTCGGCGGCAATCAAAGCTGTGTCCGAATACATTACCCCCGAAATGTCAAAGGAAGAAAAGCTTAAAGCCTGCTTTGAACACATCAAGTCAGACTATATCGAAAGAGTACCCAGAACTCCTGCCGACCACGATACCGGCTGGGAGGTAAAATACGCGAACGACATCCTCGTTGACGGTGCCGGCGACTGCTACAGCTATGGCGCGGCGTTCGCCTACATGGCAAGAGCCGTAGGCTGCGACGAATGTTACGCCTGCAACAGCGGCGGTCACGGTTGGGCAGAGGTAGAAGGCAAGGTTTATGATCCCGAGTGGAGCATGCACCATAAAGAATACAGCTATTTCGGCCTCAGTTACGACGATAGCACCGACGTTAATTACAAGGGCGGAATTTCGCCCGGCGCCGAGTGGATGCACGTTAAAATCCAGTAAAAATTTATAGCCGGCTCAATTATCCGTTGAGCCGGCTTTTTGCGCTTACTTTCTTCTTTTTCTGTTGTTATAATCATTGTTTATTTTGTCGCTCCAGTTTGCCTGGATCGGAGCCGAGCATCTCATGTTACCCACAGCCTCGCTGACCGCCTCGTACACAACGCCCGTGCCCTTTGAATCGGCGTGGTAATTTACCGCTCTGTCCTTGGCAATTCCGTAAGTCCTCGCTGTCTCAACCGCGTCAATGTTCGCGCCGATAAACAAAAACTCCCAGCCGTACTTTGCCTTTTCCTTCTCGATCATTTTTTTGATCTCTTCGCTGTTGTAACGGCGGCTGGCGTTCTCCATGCCGTCCGTAGTGATTACGAACATTGTGTTTGCGGGCACATCCTCTTTGCGCGCGTATCTGTGTATTGATGCAATGTGTTTTATTGTGTCGCCGATCGCGTCAAGCAGCGCGGTGCAGCCGCGAACAGTGTAATCTCTGCCGGTCAGGGGCTTTACCTTCCTAAGCGGAATTCTGTCATGCAGCGTCTCGATCTCGTGGTCAAACAACACGGTTGTCACATACGCCCTGCCCTCCTGTTTTTTCTGCTTTGCGAGCATCGAGTTAAATCCGCCGATCGTGTCCGCCTCAAGTCCGCTCATCGATCCGCTTCTGTCAAGGATAAATACCAGCTCGGTGATGTTGTTCATTTTCTCTTTATTGTGTTTCATAATAATACCTCCGTAAAATGTTTTGTTGTGTTGTTTTATCTTACGGTTATATTATAAAACACTGCCAGACATTTTTGGTCGCTTCTCAAGCGACAATTTCACTTCGCGTTATTGATGTCGGTTATTTTGATGATGTCGACTTTTCGCGAGTTTTTTACTTCGCGTTCTTGGTGCCGGTTATTTTGATAATGTCGACTTTTCGCGAGTTTTTTACTTCGCGTTCTTGGTGCCGGTTATTTTGATGATGTCGTCTTTTCGCGAGAAAGAATAGAAATAAATCATGCTGTGAGGGCAATGGAAACAAGGTTAAATTTTGCAATTTAATAAAATAAAACGATTGCAGGTGATAAGCAATACACACTGTAGGGAACGGTCCCTGTGCCGTTCCTGCGTTTATCTTTGATTTCGCGAACTGCATATAACATACTTTTGAATAACAAAAAGACCTATAAACATTGTAAAAATATAAATCCGCAAAAAAGCCGGCTCCGTTAAGAGTCGGCTTAAAAAACATCTTATTTTGCGTAATCTGACGCGCGGCTTTCGCGGATAATGTTAACCTTGATTTGTCCGGGATATTCAAGCTCTTCCTCGATCTTTTTACAGATTTCTCTCGCGAGCGGAATCATACGCTCGTCCTTGACAACCTCGGGCTTAACCATAACCCTGACCTCACGGCCTGCCTGAATGGCAAAACTGCGCTCAACGCCGTTAAAGCCGGATGCAACCTCCTCGAGCTTTTGCAGGCGCTTGATGTAATTTTCAACGTTTTCGCGTCTTGCTCCGGGTCTTGCCGCCGACAGCGCGTCAGCCGCCTGGACCAGGCAAGCAACAATTGTTTTTGCTTCAACATCGCCGTGGTGCGCGTGGATCGCGTGGATCACCGCGTCGCTTTCCTTGTACTTTCTCGCAAGGTCTACGCCGATTTGAATATGTGTACCCTCAACCTCGTGGTCAATCGACTTACCGATGTCGTGCAGCAGTCCTGCGCGCTTTGCCTGAGTGGGGTCAAGTCCGAGCTCGCTTGCCATCATACCGGCAAGATAAGCTACCTCAATGCTGTGATTAAGCACGTTTTGTCCGTAACTGGTACGGTAACGCAGGCGTCCCAAAAGCTTAACAAGCTCGGGATGAATATGGTGGATTCCAAGGTCAAGCACCGCTCTTTCGCCGTCGCGCTTAATGGTGGCGTCAACCTCTCGGCGTGCCTTTTCAACAGTTTCTTCAATTCTCGCGGGATGAATTCTTCCGTCCGCGATAAGCTTTTCAAGCGCAAGGCGCGCAACCTCGCGTCTTACGGGCTCAAAGCACGAAAGTGTAATAGCTTCGGGTGTGTCGTCAATAATAAGGTCAACGCCCGTAAGTGTTTCAATGGCGCGTATATTGCGTCCTTCGCGGCCGATAATACGGCCTTTCATTTCGTCATTGGGGAGAGGCACTACAGAAATAGTGGCCTCGGCAACCTGTTCGGCTGCAAGTCTTTGAATGGCAAGCGAAATAATATTTCTTGCCTTTTCGTCTGCTTCGTCCTTAAGCTGCTCCTGATATTCCAGAATTTTAACTGATTTTTCATGAGTAAGCTCGTTTTCAAGCTGGGATAACAAATGGGATTTTGCCTGGTCAGCGGTGTAACCCGAAATTTTTTCGAGCATTTCAAACTGACTTTTCTTGAGGGTTTCAACCTCCTCAAGCTTGGCTTCGGCGTCCTTCAGCTTTTTCTGAACCCTGTCCTCTTTCTTCTCAACATTGTCAAGCTTACGGTCAAGTGATTCTTCCTTTTGCTGAATTCTTCTCTCCTGACGCTGAACCTCGCGTCTGCGGTCGGCAATTTCCTTTTCGCTTTCGCTGCGGAACTTGTGAACTTCTTCCTTGCCCTCCAAAACAATCTCTTTCTTTTTAGCTTCGCTTGTTTTGATGGCTTCCTCAACAATGCGCTTTGCCTCATCCTCGGCGCTTCCGATTTCTTTCTCGGCGGTATTCTTTCGAATCCTGATTCCGAGTAAAATTCCGACAACCGCTCCGGCAACAAGCGCAACCGCAATAAGGAGTATCACAATCGGCATGTCCATCTCCCTGACACCTCCTTCGATTTGATTTGTCTGTCTTCATAATTTAATTAACAATCAAACAACTTTAAGGTGCCGTTAATTAGATATTCAATTTTAAGTTTAATAAATTCGTAAATACTTTTTATATTGTCGAACGGCAAAAGCCATTAAATTTAATAAAAAATATCTATATATAACGGCTCTGAAAAGAGTCTGATTAAATGGAAAATCTCAAAAAATGTGATTTACCGGTAGTATAAAATCACATATTAATGGATTCTATTTAATTCTAATATAAAATCAAGCGCTTGTCAAGACAGATAAAAAGTTTTTTACAAAAAATAATTATTATTTAGAATTATGAATGTCATCTTCGTAAGAATGACGGGCAAAACAGCTGCAAAAATAAAATTTGTGTGAAAAAAATTTAAAAATTCCCGTTAAATTTTTGACAAACTCTTGAAGTATTTAAGAAAATGTAATATAATAGTTATATCTTAATTTTAGGAGGATATTTTATTATGTCAGTAAAAGTTGCAATTAACGGTTTCGGCCGTATCGGTCGTCTTGCTTTCAGACAGATGTTCGGCGCAGAGGGTTACGAAGTAGTAGCTATCAACGATCTTACAGATCCCAAGATGCTCGCTAACCTTCTTAAGTACGATACAGCTCAGAAGGGCTATTGCGGTACTATCGGCGAAAACCTTCACACTGTTGAGGCAGGCGAAAACTCAATCATCGTAGACGGCAAGGAAATCACAATCTATGCTAAGCCCAACGCTGCAGAGCTTCCCTGGGGCGAAATCGGTGTAGACGTTGTTCTTGAGTGCACAGGCTTCTATTGCTCAAAGGCTAAAAGCCAGGCTCACATCGACGCAGGCGCTAAGAAGGTTGTTATCTCCGCTCCCGCGGGCAAAGACCTTCCCACAGTTGTATTCAGCGTTAACGAGGACATCCTCACAGCTGACGACACAATCATTTCGGCTGCTTCCTGCACAACAAACTGCCTTGCTCCCATGGCTGACACACTCAACAAGTACGCTCCCATCCAGAGCGGTATCATGAGCACCATCCACGCTTACACAGGCGATCAGATGATCCTTGACGGTCCCCACAGAAAGGGTGACCTCCGCCGCGCAAGAGCAGGTGCAGCCAACATCGTTCCCAACTCAACACGGCAAGCTCATCGGTTCTGCTCAGCGTGTTCCCGTTCCCACAGGTTCAACAACTATCCTTACAGCTGTTGTTAAGGGCACAGACGTTACCGTTGAAGGTATCAACGCCGCAATGAAGGCTGCTGCTTCCGAAAGCTTTGGCTACAACGAGGATCCCATCGTTTCTTCCGACGTTATCGGCATGCGTTACGGTTCACTCTTCGACGCTACCCAGACAATGGTTTCCAAGATCGCCGACGACCTCTATGAGGTTCAGGTTGTTTCATGGTACGACAACGAGAACTCTTACACAAGCCAGATGGTAAGAACAATTAAGTACTTCGCTGAGCTTGGCTAATTGCTTCAGTTAAAAGTTAAGATGCTTTTAGAGCTGTCCGCACGGGCAGCTCTTTTTTCTGATAAAGAAAAATACCGGCAAAATAAGTCGAAAAAGGGATTAAAAGGAGCATTTTTATTGATAAACGCTCCCTTTTTTGTTCATATTTTATAAAAACTACACTAAAATTTCGGCTTGAATTTTTTGAATTTGCTTGAAATCCACATAATTTTTTGGTATGATATATATTAGATATAGATATATCATCCGGCAACGG
>CADAYK010000013.1:4752-32146 GCA_902792105.1 uncultured Ruminococcus sp. | reverse complement strand
AATCTCTGTGCGCTTGCCGTCATATTCAAGTTCGACGTTGCGAAGAATTGCGTTATAACAGCTTAGGCTCTCTAAAGCATTAAATACTATTTGTTCGCCTTTGAAGCCGGAGATCTCTGCTTTGATTTCGCTGCTGATTTTTTTACTTGAGTTCAAAAACTTGTGTAGCTCGTGATTGGCAACTCCACCGCACTCTGTGTTCATCATCTTGAGATGATTGCTTACATCCCATAGGCGAAGCTTTGCTTCTTCAGCGTGTTCGTCATTAAAAGTAAGGCGTACAATCTCACTTTGGAGCTTCAACAACTCAGGAAGATACCCTTCTTTAGTGTAGCTTTCTTTAGAGAATGCTGTCATCTGGTCAAGGATTTCATTTGCTCTGTTCTGAATTGTCATAAAGATTACCTCCTAAAACTATTATTTTGAAGACTTCTTATGTTTTTTTGATTTATGCCTAAATTTCATTTTTCCTTGCTCAAGACACTCATTATATCTATCTTGATAATTCATATCATCAATATCAACGATTTTTGTGTCTGCTCCGGCTTGTAAAAGAATATCTCGACAAACGGTAAATCCGTTTGCACAGGCTTTGATTAAAGCCGTGAAGCCATTTGCGTCTTGTTGATTGATACTTGTACGTTCATCAGCGCATAACGCCTTAACAAACTCTGCTTTTCCATCCCACGCTGCCACCATTAAAGGCATATTGCCTTCATTTTTTTCTCTTTGTCTAAGCTTTCCTGCATCGTGTGGGTTTCTGCTACCTATATTCGGATTTGCCTGACACTCATTTAACAAGAACATAAACATCGGATAGTCTCCCATCTGAATAGCGTGAGTAAGCGGCGGAAAATATCTCCGGTTACAATCACGCTTGTTTACATCTGCTCCATTTGATATTAGCCAGCGGATTTTTTCTTTCTTTTGTTCAAAGCTATGGCTGCGATTCCTAACTATAGAGATAATCAGTGTGTTGCCATCGGGTAGAAATGCATTGATTTCTTCTTCGTCGGGAATACTTACGTCAGAATAATCATCAGCATAGTATTTGTCAAGTTCAACGAGTCCTTTCATATTGACAAGCTTCTGTTTTGTAATCATATATTCCCGTAAATGTAATGCGGTTACAGTATCATCTCCTTTCAAAAATGCAGAATAATCAGCGTCATCTGTAATTATTTGAACTTCACGCTTATATAATTCGGCTGCTTCTTTCGCAACGATAATTATTTGCTCGTCTTTTTCGATTGATTTATCGCCATTATAATCCATCTTGATAACTCGCTCACCGTAGCCAATTCCACGTATAATTTCCCAAGCACGAGTTCCCATTGCTCCGGAATTAGAATTTTTGATACCATCTAATTCACGAATAACAATGTCAGGGATAACAACCATATTGTATTCCTCTCCAAGTTCTTCAACGAGTTGAGGATTTTTCATTAGAGCCGAGGTATCCGGAACAGCGATTTTGTCACCTCTAAGAAATAACTCTGTTTGTTTCTCAGAATATCCCAAAACATCGCAATAGGCTTTTGCCCATTTAACAACGGTTTTTTCTCCAACGGAAGCGCTTTCGACTCTCGATAGAGTAGATTTATTGTAAACAGCATATTCATCGTTACCGCTGTTATTTAATAAATCCATCATTGCCTGTAAGCTCTTTACTCCGTTTTTTTCACGAAGCTGAGTCAGCCTGCTTCCTAAAAAAATCGTTTCTTTTTGTGTCATTTGTATTTCCTCCTAAATCTCTTTTGATTCTGTGAATATATAATACGCCTTGTTGCATAATTTGTAAATATATTTTGAGTTTTTGCAACAGAAGAAATCAAAGTTGCAACAATTAGATGATGCTTTGGCGTTTTTGCAACGCAAAGACGCTTTGTGCAACGGTGGAATACTTTTTCTGCATTTACGCAACGATTTCTTAAAATACGCAACATTTGAGACTGCAACTATACAAAAGCTGATGTAATTCAATTAAGAACTACATCAGCCTTCGTGTTAGTTATAGATTATTTCTTTGTTTACAACTTCTCTCGCTCGCTGAGCAGCATTATTCATCTTGCGCACCCACAGCATTTGATTGGTGGCTTTGAGTTGTTCGGTGCAACCTTCTTCCTTTGCGAAAGCCTGCACAAGCTCGTCGTACATCTTCTGCGCCTGTTCATCAATGTCGGCAAGATATTCATTCAGCTTACATTTTGTGAGCAGGTTGGTATAGAGAATCGGGCGGCTGTGTTTGATATAGCGCAGGTGTTGTTGTCCCCACAAGCCGATCGGTCGTTTATCCTGTTCAGGTAGCGTTAAATTAGGTAACAAATAGTCGCCTTGCATTGTATATGTAATCTCCATTGTCACATCTCCTTTACCTTAATCTCTTTTGACTTGGTTTTTAAAACTCTAATCAGCAGTTCATCAACTAAATCTGTGTACATTCCTTGTGAAATGAGGTTGTTCCTTAAATCAATTAGGCTGTTGATAACCGTGCGTCGTTCATCAGGGGTTAGATACAGGTGGTATTTTGGACTTCTCATTCGCTTTCCTCCTTTAGGAAATCTTCATACGGCGTATCATTGTTCACAAAGGTATCAAGGATAAGCCTTGCGCCTAATCTGAAACCAACCATAAAGCTGTCAAGCTCCGATTCGCCTAAGATAATGTCGGATGCGTTGACGAAGGAAAGAAACGCTTTCTTTTCATCACCGGTCAGCTTGTCAGTTAACAGAGCTTCGTTTTCCGAAAGTATGGTAATCTGTTTTTTCAGATAACTGCCATTCTTAAAACCTCGTGCTTGTGGATCAATGTTGCCGTAGTATAATTCCTTGATTAAGTTTTTCATTTGTAATTCCTCCGATTACACTATTATTGTACGGAGAAATTGAATAAAACACAAATGTGCGAGCGAGAAATGTGTGTGACTGCCGATAAAACCTGAATTTTTCATAAGTCCGTTATGAACACTCGTACCAACAAAACAGGTACCCTTCTAAGGGTTCCTGTTTTGTTTTAATAACTATTTAAAAATATTTTTAAATAGTTATTGACTTTTATTATAAATATAATCTATTTAAAGAAATTTTTAAATAGATTGGAGTGAATCCCTTGTCTATTAATAAAATACTTTCCGCTTTAGCCGATGATACGCGCAGAGCAATTATCATGAAACTAAGAGAAGGAAAAATCAGCACCGGCGAACTGGCAGAACACATCGGAACCACTCCGCAAGCGTTATCTTACCATTTGTCTAAGTTAAAAAAGGCTGATTTAATTTACGAAACAAAATACAAAAATTTTATTTATTACGAGCTTAATCTTTCTGTGCTCGGAGAACTTATTGTTTGGTTAGATAAATTGAAAGGAGATAATAATAATGAAAATTAAAAAAATATTTCTTATAGCTTTTGCGGTTTTACCGCTGATAGTAAGCTTGATTGCTCTGATTTTTCTTCCTGAAGAAATTCCCGCTCATTACGGAGCAAATTTCACTGTTGACCGTTACGGAAGTAAATTTGAAATATTGATTTTCCCGGTTTCTATATTCTTTTTAAGTTTGGTATTTTTACTGCCCGGCATATTTATGGATAATGAACTCAATAAAAAAATTACGTTAGATATCGGTTTGGCTTTAATTCTTGTTATGAACGCATTGAACTACTATATCCTTTTTATTCAGGCCAACAGCTTAACAGATATTAATTCAGGTATTTTCGGAATTGAAAGAATATTATTATTGATTTTCGGTGTACTCTTCATTTTTATCGGAAATATGATGCCGTTATCAAGAAGAAATTCTTTTGTAGGTCTTAGAACAAAGTGGAGTATGACTAATGATACCGTTTGGAAAAAGTGCCAGCTTTTCGGCGGAATTTCCATGATTATACTCGGTATAGTATTTTTGATTATTGCTTTTGTTTTTCCAAATATCTTTTTGATGATCTCTTTAATTTTAATTGTTATTATTATCGACACGATATATACTTTTGCGGCGGCAAAAAAATACGGTAACAAATCTTAAATCATAATAAAAAATATGTCAAAAACAGGTACCCTTTCGGATACCTGCTTTTTGCTATTCAGTAGCTTCGGGAACATATTCCTTCAAGTTCCATTCATCCTTTAGATTTTCGGAAATCGGGAAAATTCTGAACAGCATAATATTATTTTTGCTGTCGGACTTGTCCTCCTGAGTGTCAAGCTTATAAACACAGTTTTGGAACCATATGGTGTCATTTTTATCAGTGGTTGTTTGACGGAATATGTTTTTAAGAAACTTTGTGCTTCCGTTTTCGTACTTACATACAGACTGAGCCATAAGAGCGGCTTTTTCAAGCACTATTTCGCTGTTGTTTTGATTTTCGGTTTGTCCCATGAAATACCTCATGGTCGTGCCGAAGCCTATATTCAGTATTTTGTTGCTGTCAACCTCAACCGTAGCGGTAAAGTTTGTGTTTTCGTCATCATAGTAATAATACTGAATTTTTACGCCGTTATCGTCTGCTGTTTCATTGCCGTGTTTTTGCCAGTTTCCCGACATGATAAGGTCGTTTTCACCCAGCACTCGCTTTGACTCATTATACCGCGCCGTAAAATCCTCAAGCGTGGAACTGAACCGCATACCGTTAACGTTCGGACTTGCTTCAATTGCTTTGCTGTCTGTTGAAACAATAACTTCATCAAAGGTTGCCGCAGTGTTATTTACCTCTTTTTCGCCGCGGCCGTTTTTGTTGCAGGACGAAATAAAAACAATTAACAATACTACCGTTACGGCAAGAATCACAGCCGTTATTCTTATTATATGTTTTTTCATAAGCAATACCGTTATAAGCTATCAGGGCAGTTTTGTATCTGCCCTGATTTATTTATTCTTCTGTTTTAGTTTCTTCGGATTCTCCGTTTTCTCCGATTTCATCGGAGTCTTCGTTTTCACCGGATTGTTCGCTTTGTTCGTCGACCTCGTGAGGAACTCTTGCCACTGTTACGACCTTGTCGCCTTCGCCGACCTTCATTACGGTTACACCCTTTGACGGACGTGAGCATACTCTGATCGATTCCGCGGCAATTCTGATAATAATGCCGTCCTGTGAGATAATAATTACATCATCGTCAAGGTCAACCACCTTGATTGCGGCTACTT
Source organism: uncultured Ruminococcus sp. (assembly GCA_902792105.1). Taxonomy (GTDB): domain Bacteria; phylum Bacillota; class Clostridia; order Oscillospirales; family Acutalibacteraceae; genus Ruminococcoides. Next base: position 27,006 of record CADAYK010000013.1, on the reverse strand, counting down.
CGCCGTATTTATCAATGTGATAGTTTGTCAGTCCCTTGCCGCCTCTGCTTTGGAGCCTGTAATCCTCGGGCTTTGAAAGTCTGCCGTAACCGGTTTCGCTTACGGTAAGAACCAATCCGCCCTCGCGAACTACGCTCATTCCTATTACATTATCGCCATCCTTAAGCTTAAGAGCCTTAACGCCGCGCGCCAATCTTCCCATTGGGCGAACATCGGTTTCTTTAAAGCGGATCGCTACGCCTTTTTTAGTAGCGATAATTACATTTGAATTTCCGTCGGTCAATCTTACCCATGCGAGCTCGTCGCCTTCGTTAAGCTCAAGAGCTATGAGTCCGCCCTTGCGCGCTGTATTGTAGGCGTTGAGCGATATACGTTTGATTATACCCTGACGCGTTACCATAATGAGGTACTTTTCTTCGTCAAACTCGGGTACTCTTATCATTGATGTGACTTTTTCATTTTCTTCGGAGCGGAGCGGTAGAATATTTGCAATATTAATTCCCTTTGACTGTCTGCTGCCCTCGGGTACCTCGTAGCATTTTAGTCGGTATACCCTGCCCTTGTCGGTAAAGAACAGAACATAGTCATGAGAATTAATTATGAACATTTCGGTTGCCACATCTTCTTCACGGCGTGACATTCCCGAAACACCTCTTCCTCCCCTGCGCTGCAGCTTGTATGTATCGGCAGCAAGACGCTTAATATAACCGAACTGAGTAAATGTGAGAACACATTCCTCTTGGGGTATAAGATCTTCAATGTCGACCTCGCCGCTGATTGAGCAGATTTCGGTACGGCGCGGATCGGCATATTTATTTCTGATAGCGATAAGCTCTTCTTTTACGATTTCAAGCTTTTTACTGTCACTTTCGATTATTTCGAGATAATCCTTGATTTTTGCCTGAAGCGCGGCAATTTCGTCCTCAATTTTAGTGCGTTCCATATTGGTGAGCTGTCCGAGACGCATTTGTACGATTGCCTGTGCCTGGATTTCATCAAGTCCGAAGCGCTCCATAAGGGCTGTTCTGGCACTTGGTAAGTCTTTGCTCTTTCTGATAATCGCTATAACCTCGTCAATGAAGTCAATGGCGATTTTTAAGCCCTCTAAAATATGCATTCTGTCCTGGGCTTTTTTCAGGTTATACTGAGTTCTGCGGTGAATAACCTCTTCCTGAAAATCAACATAGCAGGTGAGCATATCCTTAAGAGTTAGGATTTTAGGCTGTCCGTCTACGATTGCGAGCATAATTGCTCCGAAGGTAACCTGCAGCTGAGTGTATGAAAACAGCTGATTGAGCACGATTTGCGGCGCAGCGTCGCGCTTGACGTCGATTTCAATGTGCATACCCTTACGGTCAGAGTGATCTTCAATGTTTGAGATACCCTCAATTCGCTTATCTTTAACCAGATTGGCGATATTTTCAATTAATCTTGCTTTGTTGACCTTATATGGGAGCTCGGTTACTATGATCTTGAATCTGCCGTTTTTTGCTTCGATAATTTCGGTTTTAGCGCGGACGGTAATTTTTCCCTTTCCTGTAGCGTAAGCGGCGCGGATTCCGCTTCTTCCCATTATTATGCCGCCTGTGGGAAAATCAGGTCCGGGCAGACATTCCATAAGTCCGGGAAGATCGATATCGGGATTATCTATCAGCGCGCAAACAGCGTCGATTGTTTCGCCGAGGTTGTGCGGCGGAATTTCGGTAGCCATACCTACCGCGATACCGCTTGAACCGTTTACCAGAAGATTCGGAAAACGGCTGGGAAGAACCACGGGTTCTTTCAAACGGTCGTCGTAGTTCGGCACAAAGTCAACCGTATCCTTGTCGATGTCGGTGAGCATACTCATTGAGATTTTGCTCATTCTTGCCTCGGTGTAACGGTAAGCCGCAGGCGGGTCGCCGTCGACCGAACCAAAGTTTCCGTGACCGTCAACAAGCATATATCTCATTGAAAAGTCCTGTGCAAGGCGAACCATTGCGTCATAAACCGAAGCGTCGCCGTGCGGATGATAAGCACCGAGAACCGAACCTACTGTGTCGGCACATTTATGGTAAGGCTTTGAAGGCTCAAGCCCTCTTTCAAACATTGTGTAGAGTATACGTCTGTGAACGGGCTTTAAGCCGTCGCGCACATCCGGCAAAGCACGGGCTACGATTACACTCATGGAATAGTCCAAAAAGCTTTTTCGCATCTCTTTTTGCAGATCTACGTCAATTATTCTTTTTTCGTTTGGTTGCTGTTCGTTGTAATCCATCTGGAACTTCCTCTTAAATCTCTTTTACGTTTTTATTCAACATAGCATAAAGCTGCGGCATTTTCTTTTTTATACTGCACGGGCGGAATGTTTCCGCGTTAACAAAGCCATGCTCGGTTGAACCGTAACAAATTTCTGTTTGGCTTTCATCCGGCTCTATTCTTTTTATCGTATATGAAAATTCTATCCTTGCCGCTGTGACATTGGTGCACCATGTTCTTATAATAAGCCTGTCCTCATACCTTGCTGGCAGCTTATAGTGACAGTGCAGATTGCGCAGCGGGATCATTACTCCCGCAGCTTCGAGCTCGGAATAACTTACGCCGAATAATTTTATAAAATCGGTTCTTCCGATTTCATACCACACAGCGTAGTTTGAATGATGGGCAATTCCCATTTTATCTGTTTCGGCATAACGCACTGTTACATAACTTTTTGAATGCATGGTATCACCTCACTATAAATAATTATACGTCAAGATTTTGAACGTATTTTGCGTTTTGTTCTATAAATTCACGTCTCGGCTCAACCTTGTCACCCATCAGGATCGTGAAGGTTTCGTCGGCAGCCTCGGCGTCGGAAAGCTCAACCCTGAGCATCAGTCGTGATTCGGGATTCATTGTTGTTTCCCAAAGCTGGTCCGAATCCATTTCGCCAAGACCTTTATAACGCTGAATTTCGGTTTTTCCCTCAATTGAAGCGAGAATCTGGTCGCGCTCCAAATCGGAATAAGCGTATTTATGTTCCTTGCCCTTTGTGATTCTGTAAAGAGGCGGCTGGGCAATGTAAACGTGTCCTGCCTCTACAAGCGGCTTCATGTAACGGAAGAAGAAGGTAAGCAAAAGTGTGCGGATGTGAGAACCGTCGACATCGGCATCCGCCATGATAATTACTTTATCGTATCTTAACTTTTCAAGATCGAATTCGTCGCCTATTCCCGTTCCGAGCGCGGTAATTACGGGCATAAGCTTATCGTTGCCGTAAACCTTATCTATTCTCGCCTTTTCAACGTTGAGCATTTTTCCCCACAAAGGAAGAATAGCCTGAATTCTTCTGTCGCGTCCTCCCTTTGCCGAGCCTCCCGCGGAATCTCCCTCTACGATGAAAATTTCGGTTTCGCTGCTGTCGCGCGACTGGCAGTCCGCAAGCTTTCCGGGAAGCTGAGCCGAATCAAGCGGAGATTTTCTTCTTGCGTTTTCCCTTGCCTTTCGTGCAGCTTCGCGGGCGCGTGCCGACGCAAGAGCCTTTTCAAATATGATTTTTGACACGGAAGGATTTTCTTCGAGAAAAATCATAAGCTTTTCACGCACAAGCTTGTCGACCATTGTTCTTACCTCGGTATTACCGAGCTTTGCTTTTGTCTGACCTTCAAACTGTGCTTCCTTGAGCTTTACGCTGATAATTGCGGTCAAACCCTCGCGCACATCCTCGCCGCTGAGATTTTTATCGTTTTCCTTTAGCTTTCCGAACTTGCGCGCGTAATCGTTCATTACATAGGTCAAAGCGCGCTTAAAGCCTTCTTCGTGTGTGCCGCCGTCAGTCGTGTGAATATTATTTGCGAAGGTAAGAAGCATTTCATTATAGCTCTCGTTATACTGCATGGCAATTTCTACCGAAATTGTATCCTCCGCATTCTTTGAAGAAAAATAAATTATGTTGGGGTGAATAACTGCGAGCGAGCGTTTTTTGTGAATGTATTCAACAAAGCTTTTTATGCCGCCCTCATAGAAAAAGTTTTTCTTAATTATTGCTTCTTCGTCACGTTCATCTCTGAGTTCAATGTGAACTCCGGCGTTGAGAAAAGCCTGCTCGCGCAAACGGCGTTCAAGCACCGAATAATCATAAACAGTAGATTCACGGAATACTTCGGGGTCGGCTTTAAAGCGAACCTCTGTACCCTTTACATCGGATTTGCCGATTTTTTCGAGCTCGTTAATGATTTTTCCACGCTCGTAACGCTGAAAATATACGTCCTCGCCGTCGCAAACCTTTACTTCGAGCCATTCGGAAAGCGCGTTAACAACCGACGCGCCTACGCCGTGCAAACCGCCCGATACCTTGTAACCGCCTCCGCCGAACTTTCCGCCGGCATGAAGCACGGTAAATACGACTGTGACCGCAGGCAAGCCCGTTTTACTGTTAACGCCTACGGGAATTCCTCTTCCGTTGTCGGTTACCCTGATGATATCGCCTTTTTCGATAACTACGTCAATTTTTGAACAGTAACCGGCGAGAGCCTCGTCGATGGAATTGTCTACAATTTCATATACAAGATGATGAAGTCCTCTGGGACCGGTTGATCCGATATACATGCCCGGACGCTTTCTTACTGCTTCAAGTCCTTCAAGAACCTGGATCTCGTCCGCGCCGTATTCCTGGTCTACCTTAGTGATGACGGGAGATTCTTCGGTATCAACAAGCTGTACCGCTTCAAGCTTTTCGTCAACCTCGATTTCATTATTTTCAATTGTTTCAATGATTTTTTCAATCTTCTCTTTGTTTTCCGTGTTATCCAATTTACTGACCTCCGTCATTCAATTCACTTTGATTTATCACTTTTTACAAGACAATAATACATCGGCAAAATTAAAAGCGCCGCGATTGTGATTATCATATTAACGCTGAAAAGCATAATAAAAGTTAAGCTTTTAATTAACAAAATCATAAAAATGTTTACAGCGGTATAAATTAAAATCATTTCAGCCGCAAAAATCAACAGGCTTTTACGTGAAACCTTAAACTTTCTTTTGCAGTGATAACATTCATCTGTCCTTTTATACATCATTTTTCTCAAGTCTCCGTAGCGATATATTGTACTGCAATACGGACACTTTGATTGCTTTGGAAAAAATTTCATAATTAATGCGTCCTGTCAGCTGAATGGTTTATTCAGTCTCTGGTTTCGGTAACAGTTTCTTCTTCGGACTGAGGGGCGGGAATATAATGTCTTACCCTGTTGATTCTTGTTCCTTCGGAATGAATCTTTTTAAGAGGAGCACTGTCTGAAGCATGACGGTTCCTTACACTTTCATTTACCGGAACATAACTTTCACCGGGCTTAGCTGCCTCAACATGGTCGGAATGTGAAACTATGTTTTCGGATTCCGCCTGCTCCTTTGACGCGCCTCTTTCGGACTTTATTTTATTGAATACATCTTCATTGATTTTAAACTGTCCCGTAGCGTCGGATACTGTTGTTTTTTCATCGTCAATGCTGCTGATTGCGAAGCTGTCGGAATATTCAAGTCCCGCCTTGCGCGCTTCCATTGAGTTTTTATATTTTTTAAGCGGCTCAAAGCGTACATATTTTGGTGATATTAAAAGAAATACAATCAGCGGAAAAGCAACCGCGACAATTCCGAGCGGATTGCTTGTCATTTTCATTATTATCCACGCGGCAAAAATTGAGAGTGAAAGCACAAGACAGATAATAAATGAAACTATCACTGCCTTGATTATTATTACTCTGCTTTCTTTTCCGCAGCGCACACAGGTGTATTCGGCCTTTCTTCTGCTCATATAAGCCGAAAAGTAAGGTACTCTTTTTCCGCAGTACGGACATCTTTTATTTCTTTCCATATTTTTACCTCGCATTTATAGATTACTGTAAAAGCTGTCTGAGCGTTTGCTGAGGGTTTTTGTTGACAGCTGGGATATATAAACATAATTTTTGTTGTTTTTACGACAGACCACAAAAGACCTCGGCAGTTCAAAGCTTACGTTGATAACCTCGCCGTTGTTTTGAGCCTGCTTTAAGAAATCTCTTGTTTTTTTTGACACCGTGCAGGCGTCAATATCAAACATTGCTATTATGCTTTCGGTTTCAATTACGGTGTCCTGTCCCAAATGTAAGTACATATCAGTTAATAGTTCCGTCTTTTACGAAAAAAACCTTTCCTTCTTTAAGTTGTTCCTTGTTTGACTGTTCACAGCAGGTTATAAATACCTGACAGTGTTTCAGCTCGTTCAACAAAAAATCCTGACGGCTTTGATCGAGCTCGCTTAGTACATCATCAAGCAGAATTACAGGCTCCTCGCCCATTCTTTCCCTTAACACAGCTGCTTCGGCAAGCTTCATTGAAAGAACGGCGCTTCGCTGCTGTCCCTGTGAGGCAAAGGCTTTCGCGCTTTTTTCGTTTATTAATATATCTATGTCGTCTCTGTGAGGTCCCGAAAGGGTAACTCCCAGTTTTATGTCATTTTTTCTGTTTTGAAGTATTTTTTCCGAAAACTTTTTTTCTATTTCTTCCTGAGTATCGTTTGATTCGGCGTTTTCGGTTGAAATATACTTTATTTGCAGCTTTTCACTGCCCTTTGAAATACCGTTGTGAAAGTCCGACGCCCTTTCTGACAGCATTCTTACATATTCAAGCCGTTTTTTTATCAGCACAGAGCCGTAACGCGCAAGCTGAGCATCCCAAATGTCGAGAGTATCCTCAAGCCAGGGCTTTTTCATTATGTCCTTTAACAAAGCGTTGCGCTGAATAAGCATACGGTTGTATTTTGAAAGAGCTACGGCATTCTGAAGCTTTTCACGGCAAATCGCGCTGTCTATAAACCGCCTTCTTTCTCCGGGACCTCTTTTTATCAGGTTGAGATGCTCGGGCGAAAACACTACGGCGCAGAATTTTTCTATAAGCGATGAGGAGCTTTTTTTTTCGACTCCGTTTATGCTTACAAGCTTTTTTTTGGCGCTGATTATCAGGCTTGCCTTTTGAGGGCGTTCCTGTCCGTAAAAATTCAGGTCGAGCCGCGCAAAATCAGTATCCCATTTTATAACCTCGCTGTCCTTTGAGGTTCTGAACGAATGTCCTCCGCAAAACAGCCACAGCGCTTCAATTAAATTTGTCTTTCCCTGCGCGTTATCGCCGTAAATCACATTTACTCCGGCGCAGGGGATTATAACGCCGTCACGCAGATTTCTGAAATTTTTAAATTCGATTGATGTAACCTTCATACCGCGACAATAACTTTTGTGCCGTCATATTCGGCAAAATCACCGCCGCGCATTTTTTTTCCGCGCATTGTGCAAACTTCGCCGTTTACGCTCACCTCTCCGTTTTGAATGATGATTTTCGCCATTCCTCCGGTTGAGGCAAGTCCGCTGAATTTTAACAGATCCTGCAGTTTTATATATTCCGTTTCAATCTTTACTGTTTCAGTTTTCATTTGCGAGCCTCATGGGTACGACAATACTCAAAAAGCTGTCGCCCTGAACAGGTTTTATTAATATAGGCGAAACAGGACCGTTGAGAACCATCTTTACCTCGTCGGTATCAGTGTTTTTAAGTGCGTCGAGCATATAACGGTTATTAAAGCCGATTTCAACGCTGTCGCCGATAATGTCATTGTTTATTACGTCGTTTGCTCTTCCCACAGCGGACGCGCATGACAATCTTATTTCATTGTCATGAAACTTGCACCTTACGGGACTTTGAACTCTGTCGTTGTTGAGAAGCGACATACGTTCAACGGAATCCATAAGCTTGCGTGTATTTATTACAAGAGAAGTTTTTTCTTCCTTTGGTATGGTTGATTTATAGTCGAGGAATGTTCCCTCGATAAGGCGCGAAATTACGCTGTAGCTTCTTATCTTAAAGGTTATATGCCTTTGACCGATAATTATTTCAACATTTTCTTCCTCGTCTGTTAAAAGCTTAAGTACTTCAAGCTGGGTTTTTCCGGGCACAACAAAGCTTGTTTCGCTGTCGCTGTCGACATTCTCGCTTCTGATCGCCATTCTGTAGCCGTCAATAGCTACGATTCTGAACACACCCTGTTCAAGCTCGTAGAGAGAACCGGTATAAATAGGCTTTGCCATGTTCTCGCTTACTGCATATACGGTTTGACGGATCATCTCTTTTAATATCTTTGATGAAATGTTGATTCCGTCGGTTTTTTCAAAGGTCGGAAGATCGGGATATTCAACCGATGACATTCCGACGATTTGATAATCTGCGTTTCCGCAGTTTATATATGTAACCATTCTGTCGTCGGTTTCAATATTAACTATTTCTTCCGGCAGCTTCCTGACAATTTCAAGGAACAGTCTTGCACCGAGTACGATTTCGCCTTCGTTGATAATTGAAGCTTCCATATCGGTTGTGATTCCGATTTCAAGGTTATATCCCGATATATTGAGCTTACCGTTGTAAGCTTTTAAAAGTACTCCTTCCAAAGCGGGAATTGAAGCTTTGGTTGAAACAGCTCTTGATACGTTTGATATGCTTGAGACAAGATCTGTTCTCATACAGGAAATTTTCACTCTGTTCATTCTCCTATCTTTATCATAATATATTATTTATTAGTTATAGTAGTGGCTGTTAAAATATGGAAACACGTTGTTTTGTCCCATTAAAACTGAATTTTCAGTTCAACACGCCGGTATTGAAATAAAGTTAATGATTGTGAATGAGAATCAACAACTTTTTCAACTTTTTTTCACATTAATTAACTTTCTTTAACATTAACAGCTTTTTCGATATTGATAATTGTTAAATTATAGAATATTTCAGAATTGAGGTAGGTGCCGTCAGACGGCTTTTTCTGTTCTGTGGGATAACTGAAATAGAACTAAAACCGGCGTTAATAATCGAGCTATATAAAAACGTTGTTTTTTTCCTCACAGTTTCCCGTATTTCTATTTTGTCTCGTGAAACCGGTAATATCATTTAAGGAGGTTTTAGTAAAAGCACCCGATCAAAGCGCTTCTCTTATTGCCCTCACAGTTTCCCGTATTTCTATTTTGTCTCGCGAAACACCGAAGTTACCTTTAAAACATACATTAAGAACGCGAAGTAAAATTAACGGTCGCGGATGTTTTTGATTGTGTCGTCAACGAGTTCTTTGATTTTGCGGTCTTTTTCGATCATTTTCTGAACCTTCTGGAGGGAGTAAATGATTGTTGAGTAATGTCTGCCGCCGAATTCCTCGCCGATCGATACCATTGAAAGTGTTGTCATTTCGCGGGTGATATAGATCGCTATATGACGCGCGTTGCTTATGTTAGCGCTTTTGTTCTTTTGAGAACGGATTTCTTCGGAGGTAACGCCGTAGGTTCTGGCTACCTCGTCGATAATGCGTTCAACGGTAACCTCGGGCGGAATATCGTTGTTTAGAATGTCCGCAATAACTTCCTGAACGGATGATATCGTTATCTTTTCATTGTTAAGAAGTGATTTTGCCTTAAGCTTTTTAACGGTACCTTCAAGCTGCCTGATGTTGGATTTAAGCTTTGAAGCTATGTATTCGCAAACCTCGTTGGAAAGCTCAATATCAATAAGCTCGGCTTTTCTTTTTATAATAGCGATCCTGGTTTCAATATCGGGCGGCTGGATGTCGGCGATAAGATCCTGTTCAAAACGCGAGCGGAGTCTGTCGGCAAGTGTCTTGATTTCTTTCGGAGGACGGTCGCTTGTTAAAACGATTTGCTTGTGTGCGTCGTAAAGAGCGTTGAAGGTATGGAAAAATTCCTCCTGCATAGCTTCCTTGCCGCCCAAAAACTGGACGTCGTCGACCAAAAGCACATCAACCTGACGGTACTTTTGACGAAATTCAATCATTGTTTTCATTTTTAACGATTCTACCATTTCGTTGATAAAATCATCGATTTTTATATAGCAGATTGTTTTGTCGGGATAATTCTTCTTGATTTCATTTGCAATAGCGTAAAGAAGATGGGTTTTTCCGAGTCCGGAGTTTCCGTAAAGAAACAGGGGGTTATATGCGTTAGACGGGTTTGTGGCAACCGCCAGACAAGCCGCGTGAGCAAAATTGTTTGATGAACCTACGATAAATGTATCAAAGGTGTATTCGTAATTATTGTCCTCCTGAGGTTCTTTAACCTCTTTTGCCGGTGACTTAGATTCGATTTCATCGGGAGTTTTAAGGCTGATATTAAATTTATTGTCAAAAATAGCCTCGAAAGCCTCATTTAAAAGAGGTATGTAGCATCTTGTTATGGTCTGACGGTGAAAATCGTTTGGTACAAGCAGATACGCGGTATTGCTGTCAAAGTCAAGCTCAATAGGCTTGATTCTGACGATCCATGTATTATATGCTACGTCGGTAATTTTTGTTCGGCAATAAGAGCAGACAAGCTCCCAAGCGTCGCCAAAAGAATCCATTAAACAGTTCCTTCCTCTCATTGCGGTCCTTTTTGACCGTTTCCTTCATTTTTATTAGAATTTAAGCGGTTTTTAGCCAAATGTTTTATTTGATAATCATCCTCTTGATTTTGCGCTTTCTATTTATATCGCAAATTAACCCACATTAAAATTCCATTCTATTCTATTATAACTCAACTTTAATTTTTTTTCAAGTTTTTTATTTCGCGTTCTTAAAGTCGGTTTAATTGATTATGCCGGTGTTTCGCGAGACAGAATAGAAATATAGAAAGCTTTAAGGGCAATGGAGGAAATGATCTGATCAGGTGCACTTATTAAAGCTGCTTTAATTAATATTAACTGTGTTTCGCGAGACAGAATAGAAATATAGGAAGCTGTGAAGGCAATAAAGGAAACACTTTGATCAGGTGCGTTTATTAAAACCTTCTTAATTGATAAAAATTTTATTCTTTTTACGAAGTAAAACTCTTGACTTAACGTCAAAAGTAAGCTATAATGCTATATTGCAAGGTTATAATTTGAAGGGAGGTTTTCAATCATGTTGAGAACATATCAGCCAAAGAAGCTTCACAGAAAAAAAGAGCACGGCTTCAGAAAAAGAATGTCTACATCTAACGGCAGGAAAGTTTTAGCAAGAAGAAGAGCTAAAGGCAGAAAAAGGTTGTCTTATTAAAGAATAGACCACTTTTAAATGTGGTCTTTCTTTTTTAGCAAAGCCTGTCCCGAGGGTAAAAATGAGCGAGTATATAACTATTAAGGAAAACAGGGATTTTTCACGCATATATAAAAGAGGAAAATCCTTTGTGAGCCCGTCACTTGTTACATATATAATGAAAAACAGATTACATAACCTGCGTTACGGAATTACCACGGGGAAAAAAATAGGCAACGCTGTAAAACGCACAAGGGCAAGAAGAGTAATCAGGGCTTCATACTACCAACTTTATTCCGAAATAAAGCCCGGATATGATTTTATTTTTGTAGCCAGAGGAAAAACGCCTTTTGTAAAATCACAGGTAATATACGCCGAAATGAAAAAACATTTGAAACAGGCAGGCGTATTAATTGAAAAGCAGGGATAGCTATGAAAAAAATACTGATAGCCGCGATTATGTTTTATAAAAAAGGAATATCTCCTTACACAAAATCAAAGTGTAAGTATTATCCCACCTGTTCACAATACGGCATAGAGGCAATTGAAAAATTCGGTGCGTTAAAGGGTTCGGCGTTAACAATTTGGCGGATTATCCGCTGCAATCCTTTTTCAAAGGGCGGTTATGATCCCGTTCCCGAAAAGTAGATTATCAGACATCAAAATGAGGTAGATAGATTAATGTTAGGTATTTTCGGTTTTTTAGGAAGCATTCTGGGCTATGTACTCTGGGCGGCTTACTATGTATTTCAAAACTTCGGAATAGCTATAATTGTATTCACTATTATAGTTAAGGCTGTTCTTTTGCCTTTTTCGGTCAAACAGCAAAAATCTATGGCAGGCAGTTCGAGGCTTGCGAAAAAACAAAAGGAACTGAGAGAAAAATACGGCAACAACCGTCAAAAGCTTCAGGAAGAAATGAACAAGCTTTACGAAAAAGAAAACGTAAAGCCAATGGGAGGTTGTCTTACCTCCATTATTCCGATGATCGTTATTCTCGGAATTTTCTATGCGGTAGCCTATCCTCTTACTAACACATTGCATCTAAGCGAACAAAGCGTTAATCAGGCTTTATCTTTTGTAAACAGTATTCCGGGATACAATTCGGGAACAACAGTTTCAACTTATCAACAGGTAACACTGCTTAAGGTTTTTCCGAATATTGCGAACACAGCCGAAATTCAGAATATTTTTTCGCAGGCTGAAATTGACAAAATTCTTCACTTCGCAAGCGGATTTAACCTCTTCGGAGTTGTTGACTTGCTCGTTATTCCGAGTTCGCTGGGTTTATTCTCACCCTATATCCTTTTCCCTGTTTTCTGTTTCCTGTCAAATGTAGGTTCTCAGTTTATTATGACAAGGGTAAACACTCAAATGCAGCAGCAACAGGGTTGTATGAAGTTTATGCTGTATGCGCTTCCGCTGTTTTCGGCATGGATTGCCTACAGCGTACCGTGCGCGGTTGCGTTCTACTGGATTATTTCTTCTCTGCTGAGTCTTGTGCAGTCAATTATTATTGCCAAGCTGTTCAGTCCGGTAAAACTGACGGCGAACGCCGAAGCAAGACACGTTGCGCTTATGTTTGAAAATGAGGCTAAGGTTCCGTATATTTATGCACCGCGTGAAATTGAAAAAGAAACTAATACTAAAGCATCTAAGACATCAAAAAATAAGAAAAAGAAGTAATTGAAATTAGGAGAAAACAATGTTAAGAGAAGCAATTTGTGAGGGCAGTGATGTAGAAGAAGCCCTTAACAACGCAAAAAATCAGCTTGGTATTTCAGACACGGACGACTATGATTTTGAAGTTATTCAGCGAGAAGAAAAGAAAAAATTCGGACTTTTCGGCGGTCGTCCCGCAAAGGTAAGAGTTTTTATTAAAGAAACACCCGAAGATAAGGCAGAAACATTCTTAAGAAATGTTCTTGATAAAATGTTGCTTTCCGATATTGCCATCGAGAAAAAATCAGAGGAAGGCGCGCTTACCTTTGAGCTTTCGGGCGATGATGAGGGATTTGTGATCGGCAGACGCGGAGAAACTCTTGATGCTCTGCAGTATCTTACCAGCCTTGTTATAAATCATAACAACGAAGACGGATATATTAAGGTAACCGTAAACGTTGGCAACTACCGTGACAAAAGGGAAAAAACCCTTGAAATTTTAGGAAGAAAGCTTGCGTTTAAGGCTATCAAGACAGGCAAAAAGCAGTATCTTGAGCCGATGAATCCTTATGAAAGAAGAATTATTCACACATCTGTTCAAAAGGTTAACGGTGCAATTTCATGGAGCGAGGGCGAAAACGCCAACCGCCATGTTGTAATAGGTCCCGATCCTAAGAGCAAAAATAATCATAACCGCCGCGGAGGTTATAATAACCGCAGAGGCGGCAAGCGTCCTTATAACGGCGGACGCAAGTCAAATTCTGCTCCTGTTAATCCCGACAGAGTACCGCTTAACGAAGGCGGCGAAACAGGCCTTTACGGCAGAATAGATAAGTAATAAAAAGGGGCGGCTCAATATACTCTGAATGAGAATTGGGCTTAGCCCCTGCTTTTTTTGTCTGATCAATAAAAGGATCCGGTCTTGAACAAACGGCGGCTGTTTTCGAGGTTTGTTGAAGAGCAGATCCCGTGTATTATTATTTTATTAAGAGTTGATTGATATGGATAACAAAACAATAGCTGCAATCAGCACAGCTCAGGGTGAGGGAGGAATCGGAGTAATCCGAATTTCCGGCGATGATGCTCAAAAGATTGCCGACAGGGTTTTTAAGAATATTAACGGTAAAAAATTGTGTGATATGAAGGGTTACACTGCTGCTTTCGGAAATGTGTTTCAAAACGGAGAAAAGCTTGACGAGGCTGTAGCTCTTGTTTTCAGAGAACCCAACAGTTATACCGGTGAAAACGTTGTGGAGCTTTCCTGCCACGGAGGAATATACATTACCAAACAGGTGCTCAGAGCCGTAATTGAAGCCGGAGCAGTTCCCGCACAGGCAGGCGAGTTTACAAAAAGGGCTTTTTTGAACGGAAAAACAGACCTTACCGAAGCAGAATCGGTAATGGATATTATCAGTGCAAAAAGCAGGAGCGCGGCACGTGCCGCAATGTGTGTCAAGGAAGGTGCTCTGAGAAAAAGAGTAAATTCTGTGAAGGATGATTTGCTCGTGCTGACAGCTCATCTTTCGGCATGGGCTGATTATCCGGAGGAGGACATTGCCGAGGTAGATGACGAAATGATTTTGTCGGTATGTGAAAAAGCGGAAAACGAGCTTGAGAGCATGCTGAGTACATATGACAGCGGACAGGCTGTAAAACAGGGGATAGATACTGTTATTGCAGGCAGACCAAACGTCGGAAAAAGCACATTGATGAATTTGCTTTCGGGTTATGAAAAAAGCATTGTGACCGACATTCCCGGTACAACACGCGATATTGTTGAGGACACAGTTGTTGCAGGCAATGTTATTTTAAGATTGAGCGACACGGCAGGACTGAGAAATACCGATGATAAGGTTGAAAAAATCGGCGTTGACAGGGCAAAGAAAAGGCTTGAACAATGCGGATTGCTGCTTGCTGTTTTCGATTACAGCCGTGAGCTGACTCAGGATGATTTGAATTTGCTTGAGGCGTCGGTAAATGTTCCTTCAATAGCTGTTGTTAATAAAAAGGAATTAATCGCTAAATTAGATATTAACAAAATAAAATCAAAGATAAGCAATATAATATATATTTCTGCAATTACAGGCGACGGCAGGGATGAGTTGATAAGTAAGATTGAAGAAATAGCCGGAACGCAAAATTTGAATCCGAGCGAAGGTATTTTGGCAAACGAAAGACAGCGTTCAAATGTAAGCAATGCCTTGAATTCGGTTATTGAAGCAAAAAACGCGTTAAATATGGGATTAACTTATGACGCCGTAACTGTTTCGCTTGAGGATGCAATTTCCGAGCTTCTCGAAATGACGGGCGAGAAAACAAGTGAAGAAGTTATTGACAGAGTTTTCCACAACTTCTGTGTAGGAAAGTAAAGAAGGTAGGATTATGAAATATTTTGCCGGTGAATATGACGTAGCTGTTATCGGAGCGGGACACGCCGGAATTGAAGCCGCGCTTGCCGCCGCAAGACTCGGATGTAAAACAGCCGTTTTTACAATTAATATGGATGCCGTTGGTAACTGTCCGTGCAATCCTTCGATCGGAGGTACGGCTAAAGGACACCTTGTCCGTGAGCTTGACGCGCTCGGAGGGGAGATGGGAAAAACTGCCGACGAGTGCTTTTTACAGTCGCGTATGCTTAACAGAGGAAAAGGACCGGCTGTTCATTCGCTGCGCGCTCAAATCGACAGACGAAAATATTCCGACACAATGAAACACAAGCTTGAACTGCAGCCTAACCTTGAACTCAGACAGGCTGAAATTACGGATATTGAAGCTTGTGAAGGCGGATATAAAATCACAACCCAAATGCTTGCCGAATATAAGTGCAAAACGGTTGTTATAGCCACGGGTACTTTTTTAGGCGGTAAAATTTATGTTGGCGAGGTAAGCTATGAAAGCGGACCCGACGGGATGTTTCCGGCTACAAAGTTTGCGCAGTCATTAAAAAAACTCGGACTTCCCCTTCGCCGTTTTAAAACAGGTACTCCCGCAAGAGTGCTAAGACGTTCAATTGACTTTTCCGGGCTCGAGGTTCAAAAGGGTGATGAACCGCCGCTGCCGTTTTCTTATGAGACGGAAAGCCTCGGAGAAAATAAGGTTGACTGTCACATTAGCTGGACGAACGATAAGACAAAACAGGTTATTCTTGAAAATATACACCGGTCTCCGATGTACTCGGGAAAGATCGAGGGAGTTGGTCCGCGTTATTGTCCGAGCTTTGAGGATAAAATAATGCGCTTTAAGGATAAGCCGCGTCACCAGCTGTTTATTGAGCCTTGCGGAGAAAATACCGAGGAAATGTATCTTCAGGGAATGAGCAGCTCTTTGCCCGAGGAGGTACAGCTGAAGTTTTATAAAACGATCAAAGGTTTGGAAAACTGCGTTATTATGCGTCCTGCCTACGCGATTGAATATGATTGTGTAGACCCGACTGCTATGAAGCCTACGCTTGAATTTAAAAGCATCCCGTGTCTTTTCGGAGCCGGACAGTTTAACGGAAGCTCAGGTTATGAGGAGGCTGCCGCACAGGGATTTGTTGCGGGTGTCAACGCCGCGCTTAAAGTGCTTGGCAGACAACCGCTTGTGTTGACCAGATCTAATTCGTACATAGGCACACTGATTGATGACCTTGTGACAAAAGGAGCAAACGAACCGTACCGAATGATGACATCGCGCAGTGAATACCGTCTTGTATTAAGACAGGATAACGCCGACGAAAGACTTACGCCCATCGGTTATGAGCTTGGATTGATCAGCGAAGAAAGGTATAAAAAATTCCTGCATAAACAGGAAATAAAAAGAGCAGAGATAAACAGGTTAAAAAACACCTCGATAGCTCCCAGTGAAAAATTAAATGAATTACTTGTTTCACGTGAAACAGCTCCGCTTACTACAGGCATAAGGGAGTATACTCTTTTAAAGCGTCCTCAGCTTGATTATGCTGTAATTCTGGAATTTGATGAAAATGCTCCCGACTTGCCGAATGATATTATTGAACAAATAGAGATAGAAATAAAATACGAAGGTTACATTCAAAAGCAGCAAAAACAGGTTGAGCAGGTAAAGAAGCTTGAAAGTAAATCGCTGCCGTCTGATTTTGATTACAAAGAGATCAACGGACTCAGACTTGAGGCTCAGGAAAAGCTTAATAAAATAAAACCTCTTAATATCGGGCAGGCAAGCCGAATTTCCGGTGTTTCTCCTGCCGATATAAGTGTCCTGTTAATTTGGCTTGCTGCAAAAAAAGGAAACTGATATGAAGATGAGAAATTACCTGCTGTCGGCGACGGCAAATTATAAAGTTAAACTCACCGAAGAACAAATCAATATGTTTGAAGTGTATTTTGATTTGCTTGTTGAATGGAATAAAAAACTTAATCTTACGGCTATAACCGACGATATGGGTGTTGCGATAAAGCATTTTGCCGACAGTCTTTCAATTTTGAATTACATAAACATTCCCGAGAATGCAAGAGTAATTGACGTGGGAACGGGAGCGGGTTTTCCGGGATTGGTTTTAAAAATTGTAAGACCTGACATAGAACTGACTTTGCTCGACAGTTTAAAAAAGAGGTTTTTATTCTTGGAGGAAGTGACAAACAGGCTTGATCTTGAAGCTGTTTTTTTACAGGGCAGGGCAGAGAAATACGGTAATGACCTTGACTGCCGCGAAGCTTATGACCTTGCAGTATCGCGCGCTGTAGCTAATCTGAATACTTTAAGCGAATACTGTTTGCCATTAATAAGACTTTCGGGAACATTCGCCGCCTTTAAAGGAAGCGGAGCTGATGAGGAAATTGCGTCAGCTAAAAAAGCAATTTCGATTCTCGGGGGGAAAATCAAAAATACATACAGTTTTGAATTACCGTATGATTGCGGACAGCGAACTATAGTGTGTATTGAAAAGGTACAGCCGACACCGGAAAAATATCCGAGAAACAACGGAAAAATAAAATCAAAGCCGTTATAACAATTCGACATTCTTCGTTTAGAAGAAACAAAACAATTTAAAATAATCGTACACACTGCGACAAAAATCGCACCGCCGATGTGATATTATAATAGCACAGGGACAAGCCCTGAGGATATACATTGGGTGATGCGGTTGAATTTTTTGGTAAAAAGCGAAAATGCTGTTTGTGAAATACCTATTATAAAAATACGACCGAATAAAGCCCAGCCGCGAAAGCATTTTTCCGAACAGGAGCTGTCTGAGCTGTCACAGTCAATTGCCGAGAACGGAGTTTTACAGCCGCTGACTGTACGCAAGGTAAGCACGTCGGAATTTGAGCTTGTCGCAGGCGAGCGCAGGCTACGCGCATCTGTAATGGCAGGACTCAGAAAGGTACCCTGTATCATAGTAAAATGCTCAGAAAAAGAGTCTGCCGTATATGCTCTTCTTGAAAACCTTCAGCGGGCCGACCTCGGAATTTTTGAGGAGGCTCGCGGGATTTCAAGATTGATCCGCCGCTATGGAATTACGCAGGAGCAAGCAGCAAAAAAGCTTGGAAAATCTCAGTCTACAATTGCCAATAAATTGAGGTTGCTGCGGTTGAGCGCGGAGGAGCAGGAATGGATCGAAAACGCGGGATTGTCGGAAAGACACGCAAGAGCACTTGTTAAGCTTGACAGTGAAAGCAAAAGAAGAGAGGCGCTGTCAAAAGTGATATCCGGAAATCTCAATGTAAAACAGACAGAGGAGCTTGTGAGCATTCTTACAAATAATGCTTCGAAAGGATTAAAACGGAGCAACAGCAAAGCGGTGATAAAAGACTTTAGAATTTTTGTTAACACTATTAACAAGGCTGTCAGCACCATGAGAATGGCAGGAATTAATGTTCAGACACATCAAACAGACAATGACAATTTTATCGAATACACAATCAGCGTTCCGAAAGCTCAGGTGATGAAGCATGAAAATAGTGCCTGATTATACTGTTAACAAATAATCGCTATATATCCCTTTATAGCGTTATATTGAAAACAGTATTACAACGTGAAAAACAAATTATGATTTTACTTATCAACTTACTTTCCACTTGGATGCATTGCATCCATTCCACTCATACCCATTTCCTTATCTAACCCCTTGCGAAAAGTCGTGTAGCAATACACGGCTTTTTGCTTTGTTTCACGTGAAACATCAAAATAAAAAAATAATAAAAATAACGTAAAATCACTTCAAAAACGGTCTTAAATATGATATACTATTGAAAGTTAAATAAAATATGTAAGGATTTGAAGAAAGTGGCAAAAATAATTGCGATTTCGAACCAAAAGGGCGGCGTGGGAAAAACAACCACAGCCGTTAATCTTGCCGCTTGTCTGGGGGTACTCGGAAAAAAAGTTTTGCTTGTTGACGCCGATCCGCAGGGTAACGCTACAAGCGGTGTTGCGATTGACAAAAGCAAAGTGGAACTTTCAACCTACAATATTATTGTTGACGGAGCTAAAGCAGAGGAATGTGTGCTTACAACTCCGTATCAAAATCTTCATCTTTTGCCGTCGAGCATTAATCTTGCAGCGGCTGAGCTTGAAATTGTTGAAAAGCCTCACAGGGAAGCGTTGTTAAAAAATTCGTTACTTCCGATCAAGCAGTACTACGATTACATCATTATTGACTGTCCTCCGTCGCTGGGTTTAATTACCGCGAATGCTCTTACTGTTGCCGATACATTTATTGTACCTATTCAGTGCGAATATTACGCCCTTGAAGGACTTTCACAGCTGATGAGCACAGTCAGAAGAATTAAGCGTCAGTATAACTACTCTATCGAGCTTGAGGGCGTGCTGCTGACCATGTATGACGGCAGACTTAACCTTACTCAGCAGGTAGTTGAGGAAGTAAAAAAATTCTTTCCGGGCAAGGTGTTCGGCACGGTTATTTCGCGCGGTGTAAGACTTTCGGAAGCTCCGAGCTTTGGAATGCCGGTAATCTATTACGATAAAAACTGCAAGGGCAGCATTGCTTACACCGGGCTTGCAAAAGAAATAATATCAAAGGAGAGACGCTGATGGCAAAAAAATTAGGCGGACTCGGCAAAGGACTTAATGCCATATTTATAGAAAACGATTCTGAGGACAACGGCAGCGGCGTAACTCTGAAAATATCGGAGATTGAACCCAACCGTTCTCAGCCGAGAAAAGAGTTTGATGAAAAAGCTCTCAGCGAGCTTGCGGAGAGTATTTCGGAACACGGTTTGCTGCAGCCGCTGCTTGTAAGACCGCTGACTCTCGGAGGATATGAGATCGTAGCGGGCGAAAGAAGATACCGCGCATGCCGTATGGCAGGCTTAACCGAGGTTCCCGTTATAATAAGAGAGCTGAGCGAATCGGAAACAATGGAACTTGCGCTGATTGAAAACCTGCAGCGCGAGGATTTGACTCCGCTTGAAGAAGCAATGGGTTATGAGGTTTTGATCAACGAACACGGTTTTACTCAGGATGAGGTTGCAAAGTCGGTGGGAAAATCACGTCCGGCGGTTGCAAACGCGCTTCGTCTTTTGAAGCTTCCCGAAGGTGTTAAGGAACTGCTTAAGGATAACAAAATAAGCGCAGGTCACGCAAGAGCGCTGTTATCGCTTGAAAATGAGGAAGATATGCTTGAGCTTGCTCAGCTTATTGTATCAAAGGATCTATCGGTCAGACAAACCGAAAAGCTTTGAGGCTCTCGGCAGAAAAATAAGTATAACAAAAAACAAAGGCAGGGACGGGGGAGTTCTTCAAATTGAATTTTATTCGGACGAGGAACTGACCGAGCTGTCAAACAAATTGAAATAAAAAACTATTTGATAAAGTTTCACGTGAAACAAAAAGGAGAAAGCTAAAATGATTGATATTAAGTTTCTTAGAGAAAATCCTGATGTTGTAAAGGAAAATATAAAGAAAAAGTTTCAGGAGCATAAGCTGGAGCTTGTAGACAAGGTAATTGAGCTTGACGCAAAAAACCGTTCCGTTAAACAGCAGGCAGATGACCTTCGTGCAAACCGCAACAAGATTTCAAAGCAGATCGGCGTGCTTATGAGTCAGGGAAAAAGGGAAGAGGGCATGGCGCTCAAGGAAGAGGTTACCAAGCAGGCAGAGCAGCTTGCCGACCTTGAAACCCGTGAGGGTGAGCTCAATACCGAGATCACCGATATTATGATGCAGATCCCTCAGATCATAGATCCCGATGTTCCTATTGGTGAGGACGACAGCAAAAACGTTGAGGTTGAGCGCTTCGGCGAGCCGGTTGTGCCTGATTTTGAAATTCCTTATCATACCGATATTATGAAGAAATTCAACGGTATCGATCTTGACGCAGCCGGAAAGGTTGCAGGTAACGGTTTTTATTATCTTATGGGCGACATTGCAAGATTACACAGCGCTGTGATCTCTTATGCCCGCGACTTTATGATCAACCGCGGTTTTACTTATTGTGTACCGCCCTTTATGATTAGAAGCAACGTTGTAACAGGCGTAATGAGTTTTGCCGAGATGGATTCAATGATGTACAAGATCGAGGGCGAGGATCTTTACCTGATCGGCACAAGTGAACATTCCATGATCGGTAAGTTTATTGACACGATCAATAAAGAAGAAAATCTTCCTTATACACTTACAAGCTATTCTCCCTGTTTCCGCAAGGAGAAGGGAGCGCACGGAATTGAGGAACGCGGAGTTTACAGAATTCATCAGTTTGAAAAGCAGGAAATGATCGTAGTTTGTAAGCCCGAAGAGAGCAAAATGTGGTTTGACAAGCTTTGGCAAAACACCGTAGATTTGTTCCGTTCACTTGACATTCCGGTTCGTACCCTTGAATGCTGCTCGGGAGACCTTGCCGACTTAAAGGTTCGTTCGCTCGACGTTGAGGCATGGTCACCCAGACAGAAAAAATATTTTGAGGTTGGTTCATGCTCTAATCTCGGCGACGCCCAGGCACGCCGCTTAAAAATCAGAGTATCGGGCGAAGGCGGCAAAAAATATTTTGCACACACTCTTAATAATACTGTAGTTGCGCCACCGAGAATGTTAATAGCGTTCCTTGAAAACAACCTTAATGCAGACGGAACGATCAGTATTCCGGTTGCCCTCAGACCGTATATGGGCGGCAAAGAGATCATAGAATAAAATAAAAAAATAAAAGCCGGTTCGTAAAATGAATCGGCTTTTTTACGGTATTAATATATCTATAGGATAAATATTTCTTACAACGGCAAAAACAAGAAGAATTCCTATCATTACCCAGCAAATCACTGTTTCGGCTTTGTTAAGCTTGGTTTTTCCGTAACGAATATATTTGTAGGAGTGCCACACGGCTGCAGCAGCAAACAGAGGAAGCATACAAAACAAAACACAGTTTGAGGAAAACGCTTCATAAAATTCAAGCTTAAAAATATGCAGAAACATCCTGCTTACACCACAGCCCGGACAGTACAAATGCGTAAATTTGTTTATCGGACAAAATATTCCGAAGCCTGTAAGCTTGTGAATAATTACATAAGTAAAGCCTATAGCCAAAATTATGGCTGTAGGCTTTACGAGTTTAAAAAATCTTTGTTTCATTACTGCTGGCCGTA
>CADAYK010000013.1:0-4736 GCA_902792105.1 uncultured Ruminococcus sp. | reverse complement strand
CGTTATTGTTACCGGAGTCAATATCAATGATCTTGTTGAGATCGTCCTGAATGATAGCGTAAGAAATAATAGCGAGACCGAAGATAGCGAGAACAAGAAGGATAACCGCTTTGTTAGAGGGTGCTCTTCCTCTGTTCTGATAAGCAATGTCAAGATTCTGTCCCATTTTGTAGCACCAGTAAATACCGTAGATGCCGCAGGTTACAATTGTAAGAAGAAGAACCATTCCACCGGAGGTACCGTTGGGATCATTGGCAACTTTGTTACAGTCGTCATTAAGAACAACAAGCCAATACAAACCGAAAATTCCACAGGTTACAATTGAAAGAATAATGTAAACCGCAATGTTTTTCTTTTGAAGCATTTTTAACTCTCCTAATAAAATTATTTATACAATTTAGTTAATTAAATTGTACATAAACATTATACATGGATATTATATATATGTCAATAATATCGGTGATAATTATAAAAAAATTATTTTAAACAAGCTCGGAAGCGGATATTTTTTCATACTTTACATTTTCAAAGGTAAGGGTGTTTCCGTCAACTGAATATTCAGTTTTATTGGTTTCGGGCTTCGATTCCTTGTAGGAGTACTCCCACGTTGCGTTTTTGCCGTCGGCATTGTAGGTAGCAAAGTAGAAGTTGATGTTGGGTATTACCTCATACATAATTCCGCTGTTGTTAAAGTAGAGCATTCCGCCGTCGCTGCTTTTCCACGCGCCGAGCAGCTTATTGTCAATTTTCGGAGATTCCTCGGGAATGGGAATGTATTCATAAGTTGCGAGCCGCTGCAGTGTAGTTGTCTTTTTATCTTCAGTATTTGTAAGAACTACCTTTTGTTTGTCCTCGGAAAATTCAAAGGTATATTTTCCGTTGATTCCGAACATCATTTGGGAAGTAAAATATGTTTGAGTGTTGCCGCTGTCGTCGGTTTCATCCGCAACGGAGTATACCGCGATTTGTCCTACAGAACCGGTCATAAGCACCGATTTTGTCGTGCCGTCAAACATATAAACAAAGCTTTTATATTGCGAGCCTTCGCCGTCAACTATTTGCCACGAGCCTGTGAAATCGTTCGTAGGTTCGCTGCTTACTCCGTGAAGCATCATAAGGTCAACTTCCGAATCCTCCGCTTCATCCTTTGTTGCTTTGTCCTCTTCTTCTTTGTTGACGGTTTCTTCAACCGTGGTATTCTGAGCGTTTTCTTTTTTTTCGCTTTTATTATCCGAACAGGATGCGAAAGCTGCGCACGAAGAAACCGAGATTACAGAGGCAAGAATAATTGTAAGTATTTTTTTCATAAAGATTACCTCATTGCTTATAATAAATTTGTTATTCTAATTTTATAATCTATTGCGTAAATTGTCAACATAAAAAATGTCGAATCAGGTAATGGAAAAAGCAGAAAAAAACTGAAATTTAACAATATTTAGTGTTGCCAAGATAATTAATTTTTGGTATAATAAATTTTATATTAGAAACAGAGGAGGAAAATTATGCTGAATACTGATTTTGATTTTAAGTTTGGCAAAAAAGGACTTACTTTTGACGACGTTCTTCTTATTCCGGGAGAATCCAATGTAGAACCTAAAAACGTAGATGTTTCCACCAACCTCACTAAAACAATTAAGCTTAACACTCCGCTTATGACAGCGGCAATGGACACTGTTACCGAAACAGAAATGGCAATTGCAATTGCCCGTGAAGGCGGTGTGGGTGTTATTCACAAAAATATGCCTGTTGAAAAGCAGGCAGACATGGTTGACCGTGTTAAGAGAAGCGAAAACGGCGTTATTGTAAATCCGTTTTTCCTTTCACCCGAAAACACAGTCAAGGACGCCGACTCCCTTATGGGCAAGTACAAAATTTCCGGCGTTCCGATTTGCCGTGACGGTAAACTGATCGGCATTATTACAAACCGCGACCTGCGTTTTATGACAGCTGCGGATTTTGAACAGCCTATTTCGGCGGTCATGACCAAAGAACACCTTGTTACCGCTCCTGTAGGCACAACTTTGCTTCAGGCTCAGGAAATATTAAGACAGCATAAAATTGAAAAGCTCCCCATAGTAGGCAAAGACGGCTCGCTTAAGGGACTTATTACAATAAAGGATATTGAAAAAAGCGTTCAGTATCCCAATTCTGCGCGCGACGACAAGGGCAGACTTATTTGCGGCGCTGCGATCGGAGCGACAGCCGATGTGCTTGACAGAGTTGCCGCTTTGATTGAATCAGGCGTTGACGTTGTTGTGCTTGACTCTGCGCACGGTCATAACTCAAACGTAGTAAATTCGGTTGCAAGGGTCAAAAACGCTTATCCGCACCTTCCTTTGGTTGCAGGTAATATAGCTACCGCGGAAGCGGCAAAGGCTCTTATCGACGCCGGCGCTGACGCTGTTAAGGTAGGTATCGGCCCCGGTTCAATCTGCACAACCAGAATCGTCGCAGGTATCGGCGTGCCCCAGATTACCGCGATTTATGACGCGGCCTGCGAGGCATCAAAATCCGGAATTCCCGTAATCGCGGACGGCGGTATTAAATACAGCGGTGATATTGTAAAGGCTCTTGCTGCGGGCGGCAGTGTTGTAATGGTAGGCTCGCTTGTAGCAGGCTGTGAAGAAAGCCCGGGCGAAAACGAAATTTATCAGGGCAGACAGTTTAAGGTTTACCGCGGAATGGGCAGCTTAGGAGCAATGGGCAAAGGCAGCGCCGACCGTTACTTCCAGGCAAGCAATCGCAAGTTTGTTCCCGAAGGAGTTGAAGGAAGGGTACCTTACAAGGGACTTCTTTCTGACACCGTTTATCAGCTTATGGGCGGATTAAAGGCAGGCATGGGATATACTGGCTGTGCAAATATAAGTGAACTTCATGAAAAAGCTACGTTTGTAAATATCTCAGGCGCCGGTCTTCGCGAGAGTCATCCTCATGACATTCAAATTACAAAGGAAGCACCAAACTATTCATATAACATCAGTTAACATTTTAAAGCCGGCTTATTTATTTAAGTCGGCTCAATTTTTTAAAAAACCGCATTTTCAGCAAAGCAAACAGGAGATTATAATGAAAAAAACAAAAGGCAAATCACTCGCATTAATATTAACATTTTTAACAGTCTTGCTTACATTTTCAATAAGTGTAAAAGCAGAAACACCGGCAGATAAATTAAAATATACTGTAAAGAACGGAGATGCATATATAACAGGATATACAGGCGAAGCTTCCGAGCTTATTATTCCAAGCAGTATAGACGGGGTGAGGGTAACAAGAATTGATAACCTTGCGTTTCAAAACTGTACACAGTTAAAAAAAGTTATTATACCGGACACGGTAACAGAGATAGGAAGATACGCGTTTCAGGATTGCGTTAATCTTGAAAGCATCGACATTCCGGAAAGCACCGTGAATTTTGAAACGGGAGTATTTTACAATTGCAAAAGCTTAACCTCTGTAAAGCTTCCTGCGAATACTACCGAAATAAGTCCGGATATGTTTTGCAGGTGCGAAGTTCTGCCGGAGATTGAAATTCCGGATAAGGTTAAAAAAATAGGAACAGGCGCGTTTTACATGTGCAAAGCATTAAAAACATTTGTAATGCCGGACAGTGTTAAATCCCTCGGACGAAACATTTTTATCAACTGCGAAAATTTAGAATACGTAAAATTATCTAATAACGTAGACAGTATACAAAATGACACATTTTGTATTTGTCAAAATCTTAAAAAGGTTGATCTTCCCAAAAAAATTAAATTTATAGGTTCACGGGCTTTTTACCGCTGCGTTAATCTTGAGGAAATCAATATTCCCGAAGATGTACTGATTAAAAACAAGGTGTTTTTCGGCTGCGAAAAGCTTAAAGATGTAATTGATACAAATTATACCGATGATACATACCCGAAACGTGAAATAAGTCCCGAGGGCTTCGAGTATGTAATGCACGGTAACGAAGCAGAGATTATCGGTTACCTGGGCGACGATGAAAGCGTGGAAATTCCGGGTGAAATTAACGGTGCTAAGGTTACAAAAATCGGAAAAGGTTCTTTCTTTTGCTGCGTAAACATGAAAGAAATTATCATTCCGGATACCTGACAGCGTTACAAAGATTGAAGACGGTATATTTTACGGCTGTCACTCTCTTGAGGAAGCTGACATTTCCGAAAATATTACTGTTATTACCGAGGATATGTTTCATGATTGTATCAATTTGCAAAGAATAAGTTTGTCTGACAATATCACGGAAATACAGAAAAAAGCTTTTAATTATTGCGGTAAGCTTAATGACATAGAGTTTAACAGCGGTATAAAAAAGATAGGAGATTCAGCCTTTGTTTTGTGTGAAGGCTTGGAAAAAATAACTGTGCCCGACAGCGTAAGTAATATAGGAAAAAGCGCGTTTGGCGGTTGTATAAATTTAAAAAGCTTCAGCTTTTCAAATAAAACCGTAATTAACAGCGGCGCGCTGGCCGGTTCTGTTAATCTTGAAGAAATAAATTATAGAGGTTACTGGAACGAATGGAATAAAACCGGAATCATTCTGAAAAATGAGAGCTTTCCAAAATTGTGCGTGAGATGTATACCGGAAGGCGAAATGCTCGGCGATATAAATCTTGACGGAAAAATTGATATTGATGACGTCACCGAAATTCAGAAGTATATCTCGTTTAAAACCGAATTTTCAGAGAGACAGATAAAATCGGCAGATTTGCTGGGTGACGGAATAATAGATATTCGCA
>CADAYK010000012.1 GCA_902792105.1 uncultured Ruminococcus sp. | reverse complement strand
CTCTTTTTAAAATCCATATCCAAAAAGCTTGCCGCAAGTGTACCTGTCCAAGCGCCTGTACCCGGAAGCGGAATTCCCACAAAGAGCATCAAAGCAACAAACAAGCCTCTGCCTGCCTTTGCCTGCAGCTTTTGTCCGCCCTTTTCACCCTTTTCAATGCAGAATCTGAAGAACTTTCCGATATACTTTTTGTCCTTGCCCCAAAGCAAAATCTTTCTGGCAAAGAAGAAAATAAACGGAACGGGGAGCATATTGCCTATGATACATATAACATACGCCCAGAACATATTAAGCTGCATTCCTACAGCTACGGGAATAGCTCCTCTCAGCTCAACAATAGGAACCATGGATATTAAAAAAACTATGAGATAGCCCAAAATCAACTCTCCTTCTTTATTTCAAAAACAAAAAAAGTATAGCAGAATTTTCTACAATTTTCAATAGTGAAAATAAATCTTTACGTTAAATACAACAGAAGATTACATTTTGACGATTTTTTCATTGACTTTATATATTTTTAAGTTACAATATAAACAGTAAACAACGGAGGATTTTATGGATATAAGAGCTTCAAAGCGCTTTACGGTAATAGTATTCACCTTATCTATTGCGGTTATCGCGTTTGCGTTTATTCATTCTTCAATGCCTGCCGAAGCGTCAAAGGAAGAAAGCGAAGGCGTGCTTGATTTCCTTGTCAATTTTTTAAAGGGGATCGGGATAAGCGCCGAGCTGACCGATCATATCGTGCGCAAAGCGGCTCATTTTGCGGAATATACGGCAATGGGGATCCTGTTCACAAGCTGCGCTTACTGCTTTGACCGGAAAAAGCCTTACCGCTACACTCCGCAAATTATGCTTGCAGGACTTTCAACGGCGGTCATTGACGAAACTATTCAGCTAAACGTTGAGGGAAGAGCGGGAATGATTACCGACGTTCTGCTTGACTTTTCGGGAATTGTAACGGGATTTGCGGCAGCGCTGGCGTTTTACATCATATACTATAAAATAAAATCGCGAAAACAAAAGGGGATTTTATGAGCAAGGAAACAGCAAAGGAAAATAAAATGGGAACCATGCCAATGACGCGGCTGATTTTGTCAATGTCGCTTCCGGCAATTTTCTCAATGACAGTGCTGGCTATGTACAATGTAGTAGACAGC
Source organism: uncultured Ruminococcus sp. (assembly GCA_902792105.1). Classification (GTDB taxonomy): domain Bacteria; phylum Bacillota; class Clostridia; order Oscillospirales; family Acutalibacteraceae; genus Ruminococcoides. The sequence continues at coordinate 52,129 of CADAYK010000012.1, read as the reverse complement.
GTTTTTATAGGTAACTACGACCAACAGGGACTTACGGCTGTATCGCTTGCTTATCCGCTGCAGCTTTTGCTGATCGCGGCGTCGATAGGTACGGCAATCGGTGTAAACTCACTTGTATCGCGAAAGCTCGGCGAGAAGGATTTTGAGCATGCCGACAGTGCGGCTACACACGGACTTGTGCTGTGTCTTTTTACCTACACGTTTTTTCTGCTGCTCGGACTTTTCGCTGTAAGACCGTTTATGAACGCGTTCAGCAGCAACGCGGCAGTTGCCGAATACGGCGTGCAGTATCTTACAGTCGTATTGTGTTTTTCGCTTTTTTCTATCATTCAGGTTATGATCGAGAAAACCTTGCAGGCAACCGGAAATATGATATATCCCATGCTTTTCCAGATCCTCGGCGCTGTCGTGAATATTATTTTTGATCCGCTGCTCATTTTCGGAATCGGCTTTTTCCCGGAGCTCGGAGTTATGGGCGCGGCTATAGCAACTGTTTTCGGTCAGTTCTGCGGAATGGTTTTCGCTCTTGTTGTGCTTTTCTTTAAAAAGCATGAAATCAAAATCCGGCTGAAAAACTTCCGCTTTGACGGCAATGTTGTTAAAAACATCTATTCCGTCGGCTTCCCTTCCATTATTATGCAGAGCATTGGCGCGGTTATGATGCTGGGACTCAATTATATTTTCAAGTCGGCGGATTCCGAGGTTTCCGTGCGCGTTTACGGAATATATTTCAAGCTTCAAAGCTTTGTGTTTATGCCGTGCTTCGGACTGAACCAGGGACTGATGCCGATTATCGGCTATAACTACGGAGCAAAAAACAAAAAACGTATGTATTCCGCGCTCAGACGCGGAATATGTATAGCAGTCATTATAATGCTCATCGGGGCTATTTTAATGTGGACGATCCCTGATTCCCTGATCGCTATGTTCGGCGGCGACGCCGAGTTAATGGAGAAAGGCGAGTACGCTTTCAGAATAATCAGCCTTTGTTTTGTTCCTGCGGCTGTAGGTATAATCTTTACAACACTGTTCCAGGCTGTGGGCAAAGGGTTCAGAAGTCTTGTCATGTCGTTTGCGCGTCAGCTTGTGCTTGTGCTTCCGATAGCTTACCTCTTGTCTTTAACCCTCGGAGTTGATTCCGTATGGTACGCTTTTCCGATTGCCGAAATAGGCTCGCTGTTTCTCGCAATAGGATTTTTCCTTAATCTTGTTAACGGCGATTTCAAGCGTCTTGATACCCGTGAATAAAATAATTCTTCACCTCAGAGCATATACTGCCTTGAGGTGATTTTTTTGGAGGAAAATAAAAACATAATTACATATGCCGAAAACTGGCAGAATATTTCCGAGCCTGAATATGTAACAGCTGCTAACGGACTAAATGACGCGGAATATGAAGCAGAAAGCAGCGCCGAACCGGCGAAAAAATATAAAAAGACCGGCCCAAAGCCCTTGCTGATCACAATTCAGCTTGCGTTATGTCTGTTAATTGCCGCCGCGGCTTTTGTTATCAAGGGAATAGGCGGCGACCTGTACAGGAATGTCCGACAGGCTTATTATGACGAGCTGAACCGTACGCTTGTTTTTGACGGTAAGCATAACTTTGAACCGGGTAAGCTGTTCGGCAAGGCGAGCGCAGATGAAGCTTAAGCTTTGCCAAACTTATATTGAGGTTTCCTTTACACTGATTTGCGCTGTTGCGGTTTGCGTGATCTCGGAGCTGTATAAAAGTCTGATTTACTGTATTTCGGCGGTCATAATCCATGAGGCGGGGCATCTTGCAGCCATGCGTTTAACAGGAAAATTCCCTGAAAGAATTAAAATATCTCTTTTTGAAATTGATATTTCGGATTCACAAAGGCACACAAGAAGCGAACGTGAAAACGCGCTTATAATTTTTTTCGGTCCTGCCGCAAATTTTATTTGTTTTATTGTGTGTTATCTGTTATACTTAAATGGTAGTGAAATTTTCGGGCGTTTTGCGCCGGCAAATTTGTCCGTCGGCTGTTTTAACAGTTTGCCTGTTATCACGCTTGACGGAGGACAGCTATTGCATATCCTGCTTTGCAAAAAGCTCAGCGCGGATAAAGCCGGAAAAATCATTGATATCCTTACCGCAGCAGTGCTGGTTCCGCTTGCGGCGGCAGGGTTTGTAGTGCTGTTTCAATCAAAATACAATTTTTCTTTGCTGTTTGTCTGCGGCTATCTTATTTTGTCGCTGATCATGCGTAATAAAAGCTATTATTAAAGAGGTAATTATGGTTAGTAAGGAAATTGAAAAACTGCTTTTGAAGGTTCAAAAGCCCGGACGTTATGTGGGCGGAGAACTAAACGAGGTTATAAAAAACAAAAAGGATGTTGACGTGCGCTTTGCCTTTTGCTTTCCCGATACTTACGAGGTGGGAATGTCGCATTTGGGCATGAAGATATTATACAGCCTTTTTAACAGCGTAGATTATATTTGGTGCGAGCGCGTGTTCGCGCCGTGGCTCGATATGGAAGAGCTGATGGTAAAGAATAATATTCCTCTTTACGCTCTTGAAAGCGGCGACCCGGTCTCCGATTTTGACTTTATCGGATTCACCCTTCAATACGAGCTTAGCTTTACCAATATGCTCAATATGCTTAAGCTCAGCGGAATACCGCTTAAATCATGCGACAGAACCGGTCTGAAAAATATCGTTGTTGCCGGAGGACCAAACACCTGCAATCCCGAACCCATTGCCGATTTCGTCGATATATTTTTTATCGGCGAGGGCGAGGAGGTCGACCTTGAGGTTATCGAACTGTTTCGCGAGTGCCGCGCTCAGGGCTGCGACAAATCCGAGTTTTTGCGCCGTGCAGCGCAGATCGAGGGCGTTTACGTTCCGTCGCTTTACGAGGTCAGCTATAACGATGACGGCACAATAAAAAGCTTCACTCCCAAAGAAAACGCTCCCGCCGTGATTCATAAACGCATAATGAAGAATATGGACGAAAGCTACTATCCCGACAAGTTTGTTGTTCCGATGATTGAAATCGTCCACGACAGGGTTGTTCAGGAAATGTTCCGAGGCTGTGTTCGCGGCTGCCGTTTCTGTCAGGCAGGCTTTATCTACCGGCCGGTGCGTGAAAAATCTGTAGACGCTATTGACTCACAATGCCATCTTTTGTGTGAAAACACAGGATATGACGAGGTGTCGCTGTCCTCGCTCAGCTCAAGCGATTATACACAAATAGTTCCCCTGCTCGAAAAAGTAAACAAATGGGCAAAGGAAGAAAAGGTAAGCATGTCTTTGCCTTCGCTGCGTGTAGACGGTTTTTCGGACGACATAATGAACAGAATAAAAACCGTGCGCAAAAGCGGACTTACCTTTGCTCCCGAAGCAGGAAGCCAGCGAATGCGCGACGTTATTAATAAAAATGTACACAAAGACGAGCTTATTCAAACCTGCTCAACCGCGTTTTCGGGCGGTTGGACTACCATTAAGCTGTATTTTATGATCGGACTTCCCACCGAAACACTTGATGACGTTGCCGAAATCGCTCATCTCGGTCAGGCTGTAGTTGACGAATACTACCGTACTCCGAACAGGGCAAAGGGAAAATCGGTAAAGGTAACATTAAGCACATCTTCTTTTGTTCCAAAGCCGTTTACTCCTTTTCAGTGGGAACCTCAGGATACAATTCCCGTGCTTCACGAAAAACAGCTTCACCTTAAAGATTCAATCACGACTAAAAAGATCAACTACAATTATCACGACGCCGACACAAGCTTTGTAGAAGCGGTATTCGCAAGAGGTGACCGCAAGCTTTGTAAGGCTATGGAGCTTGCCTGCGAACGCGGAATGCATTTTGACGGTTGGAACGATTGCTTCAGCCTTGAAAAATGGCTTGAAGTATTCAGGGACAGCGGAATCGATCCCGCGTTTTACGCCAACCGCAGACGTTCTTTTGATGAAATTCTGCCGTGGGATCATATAGACTGCGGAGTTACCAAAAGCTTTTTGATAAAGGAATGTAAAAAAGCTTATCAAAACACAACAACACCGCATTGCAGACTGCATTGCAGCGGCTGCGGCGCGGCAAAATACGGGGAGGGTGTGTGCTTTGAAAAACGTAAGAATTTGGTTTAAAAAAGATTTGGAGTGCAGATATATTTCTCATCTTGACTTAAACCGCACAATGCTGCGCGCGCTTCACAAAAGCCGTATTCCGGTTTGGCACACCGAGGGCTTCAATCCTCATCCTTTTGCCACCTTTCCGCTGCCGCTGTCACTCGGCTTTCGCGGCGTAAACGAATGTATGGACGTAAAGCTTGAGGATGAAAATTATTCTTTTGAAGAAATAACATCTAAGCTTAACGCGTGCTTACCAAAGGGGCTCCGTGTTTTTAACGTAACCGAACCCGTTATGAAGGCAGGAAAAATCGCTTACGCTTCATTTACAATGAGAATAAGCGAGGATAAAACGCCATCATCCGAAATTTGCGGCAGTCTTGAAAGATTGATGTCAAAAGATAAAATAGAGGTAGAGAAAAAGAGCAAACGCGGTTTAAAAACCGTTGATATCAGGCAGGGAATCAAAAGCTTTGAGGTCAAACAAATGCTTGACTGCGCCGTGCTTGAGGTTGTGCTCAGCGCCGGAAGCAGCGATAACGTTAATCCTAATTTGCTTGTTACCGCTCTTGAAGCTGAAACAGGGCTTGAATATACGCTTGACATAACAAGAAACGATTTATATAATTCTGATATGGAATTATTCAGATAGGTGAGGGTATGTTTAATTATACAATAGATAACCGTGAGCTTCTTACCGAGTTTATGAAGATGTTCTCTGATTATGTTAACAAGTCCTATAAATTTACCATGAACATTATTGCCAATCCGCTCTATTCGGATTACAAAGATAACGAAAGGCTTATATTAATAGCGCTGAATAAATCGGTTTACCAGAATATGTACAGCTTTTTGCGTCTGACGGAAAGCAATATGCAGTACGCCGCATTTTCGTGCCTGGAGCACTCGGTTAACGCCGCCAGACTGTACTATGTTCTTTACACAACTCCGAAGTTTATGCATGATTATATCTCTACGATCAATTTTTCGCTTGAAGAAGCCGAGGATGAGCTTTCCGAGAAAGAGGACGACGGTGAGGAGTTTGACGAGAACAGCGAGGATTTTTCTTTAAAGGAATTTTCGGATAATCTGAGGAGGTTTAATACCTTTCAGCTGAAAAGCCCTTCAATATCTTCACAGCTTATCAACCAAAACGTTTACCTCGGACTCGGCTGCGGAAAAGATGAAATAAGCGAGGAACTGCAGCATGAGGTGAGGAAAAACATTGCGGGTGCTTACACAACGCTTTCCAAGCATAATAAATTGTTTTTTAACGGCGGACTTGACGAGAATCTGGAACAGCTTGAAGAAGAGCTTTACTCTAAATTCATGGAATATGTAAGAGCATTCGTCTGATTTTCACAAACTTTTACTTGCGTCTTCATACAGTTTTCACATTCGAAATTTAATATATAGACACAGTAAAAAAACAGACAGCTCCAACATTTTCATTGTTTTTTCATAGATGTTCCTTTAATAAATAAAGACCGGCGGTGAGCCGGCCTTTATTTTTTGGTGAATTATGTATTATTATTCTTTAAACGAATATTTAAAAAAGGAATTCGGGCAAAAGGTCTATAAAATATCCCTTGACGGAGGAATGACCTGTCCCAATCGTGACGGAACTCTTGATACGCGCGGCTGTATTTTTTGCAGCGGAGGCGGTTCGGGAGAATTCGCCGCGAGCCGCAGCCTGTCAATTGCCGAGCAAATTGAGGAAGCAAAGCGCAGGATAAGGTCAAAAACCGGCTGCAAAAAGTTTATCGCATATTTTCAGCCTTTCAGCAACACCTACGCTCCGGCGGAATATCTCGAGCGTATTTTTACACAGGCAATAACTCCCGCAGAAATCACGGCGCTGTCTGTAGCCACCAGACCGGACTGCCTCGGCGATGATGTGATCAAACTGTTAAAAAGACTAAACGGAATAAAGCCCGTTTGGGTTGAGCTTGGTTTGCAGACCATACACGCAAAAACCGCGGAATATATCAGGCGCGGTTACACTCTCGACGTGTATGACGACGCGGTAAAAAGACTCAGATCCGCGAGGATCCAGGTAATAACTCACGTGATCCTCGGATTGCCGTATGAGTCGCGCGAAATGATGCTTGAAACCGTAAAGTACGCAGGCGAAAGATCGCACGGAATAAAGCTGCAGCTCCTTCATGTTCTTAAGGGTACGGACTTATACGGCGAATACCAAAGAGGGGCTTTTAAAACTTTAGAGATGGATGAATATATTGATTTAATATGTGAATGTCTCGAAATTTTGCCACCTGAAATTGTCATCCACAGGCTTACCGGCGACGGCGACAAAAAACTATTGGCGGCGCCCTTGTGGAGCGCTGATAAAAAAAGGGTATTAAATGCGCTCAATAGTACGTTGCGGCGCAGAAATATTTTGCAAGGTTCAAAATATGCTGAATAAAACTATTGAATTTTTAAAAATAGTATAGTATAATGTGGATAGTAGGTTAGTATACTTAAAACTGCCGGAGGGTATTATTGAACAGTGCTTTCAACCGGCGTGAATAAAATTGCGGAATATAAAAACAAGTCATATAAGAATAAAAAAGTTACAGTGCAAAAAGGGGCTGATACTATGAAGTTAAAAAAGCCTAACACAAAAAAGGCAGAACATGCTTCAACAGCGTCCGAAGAAATCACTGACGGACCTAAGGAGGTAGCCGCTCCCAAAAAACGGCATAAAAAACGTTATATTCTGCTCTACATTGCGGCAATAGGCTTTGTTTTCTATGCGGTTATTACAATTATTAACCAAAATGTCCGCATTGCGGAGGAAAAAGCAAAGCTAAGCGAGCTTCAACAGCAGATCAACGTTATAGAAATTCAGTCTGAATACCTTGAAAAGGTTCAGAATTACAAAGGCAAGGATCTTGCCGATTACATGGAAAAAATTGCCAAGGAAGATCTTGGCTATGTCGGTCAGGGCGAACGTATTTTCATCAACGTGGCAGGCAATTAAATATAAGGGCAGAAAGATTTGCTGCAAAAGCAGCAGCGAGGGGTAAAAATTAAATGGCGATTGAAGTCGGAATGATTTTGGAAGGCAAGGTTTCGGGTATTACAAAGTTTGGCGCTTTTGTAGATTTACCTGAATCCAAAACAGGCATGGTACATATTTCGGAGGTTGCGCCTACGTTTATCAATGAAATAAGTGACTATGTAAAGGTAGGTCAGGAAGTAAAGGTTAAGGTTTTGGCAATTAACGACGGCAAAATAAGTTTGTCGATGAAGCAGGCGTTGCCAAAGGATACGCAGCATCAAAAGAATTCCCGCAAGCCGAGCCAGAATCGCAACAGACAACCGTACAAGCCCGCTCCGCCCGTAAAGTCACCCGGTGACTACGAGTGGCAAAGCTCCAAAAAAAGCTCTCCGTCAACGTTTGAGGACATGATGTCGCGCTTTAAGCAAACAAGCGAGGACAAAATGTCAGACCTTAAGCGCGGCGGTGAAAGCCGCGGCTACAGCCGCAGAGGCAACGGCAGCGGCAGAAGATAACACAGTTATTCTGTGAAAATAAAATAGGGGAGGCAAATTTATGAAAATTACCTACACAGCAAGAAAAGTAACCTTAAGGGATAATTTTAAGGAGAGGGTCGAGAAAAAACTCTCAAAGTTCGAAAAACTCTTTTCTGATAACGCTACCGTGAATGTTGTTGTCACCCTTGAAAAGAACCGTCAGACCGTCGAAATTACAGTCCGCGACAGAGGAATGGTATTCCGCGCGGAAAGCACAATGCCCGAAATGAACGACGCTCTTGACAAAACCGTTGACATTCTCATGCGTCAAATCCGTAAGAACAAAACAAAGCTCGAAAAACGCCTCAAGTCCGGAAGCCTTGACGATTTTGTACAGGAAACTCCAGAAATTGAGGAAGAGCCTGTTGAGGAATATCAGGTTATCCGCAAAAAGCAGGTTATTGTTAAGCCCATCAGTGTAGATGAAGCCATTCTTGAGATGAACATGGTAAGCCACGACTTCTTTATGTTTATCAACGCCGAAACCAACGAAGTAAACGTTGTTTACAAGCGTTCCGACGGAAACTACGGCGTGCTTGAGCCCGCTTCCGATTAAAAACTATAATTACAATCCGGGGTATCGGCTTACCGATACCCTGTATTTTTGGAGGAAATATGAAGCTTACCTTTTGCGCTCCCTGCATTTTCGGGCTCGAAGGACTGTGTGCCAATGAGCTGAAGTTTTTGGGAATAGAAAACGTGAAAACCGAAAACGGCAGGGTGCTTTTTGACGGCGACTTTACCACTCTTGCCAAGGCAAATATTAATTCAAGGTATGCCGAGCGCATCCAAATATTAATGGGGGAATTTGAAGCGACAACCTTCGACATGCTGTTTGAAGGTGTTAAAGCTCTTAACTGGGAAGATTTTATCGGAATATCCGACGCTTTTCCTGTAAAAGGCGGTTGCCTAAGCTCAAAGCTGATGAGCGTGCCCGGCTGTCAAAAAATAGTTAAAAAGGCTGTCGCGGACAGACTCTCGTCAAAATATATGCTTTCGTGGTTCGAGGAAACAGGCGCTGTTCATCAAATCCAGTTTCTGATCCGAAACGACAGGGTGAGCGTAATGCTCGACACTTCGGGCGCGGGGCTGCACAAAAGAGGCTACCGTTACGAGTCAAACGAAGCGCCGATAAAAGAAACTCTCGCGGCGGCAATGGCAGAGCTTTCGGGCGTAAGGGCAAGCCATAAGGTTACCGATCCCATGTGCGGCAGCGGTACTGTTTTAATAGAATCTGCAATGAAAGCCTTGAAAATTGCTCCGGGAATAAAACGATACTTCGCCTGTGAAAAATGGAGCTGCGTTCCTTCAGAAGCGTTTGAAAGTGAACGTGAGCTCGCTAAATCAAAGATAAACACGGACTGTTCGTTTTTTGCAGAGGGCTTTGATATCGACGCCGGCGCTCTTGAGGTAGCGGAAAAGAACGCCGCGCTTGCAGGAGTCGGCGATAAAATCCGTTTTGAAAAGCGCGATATCCGTGACTTCAGGCTTTCCGACGGATATCAAACCGTAATTACAAATCCTCCTTACGGAGAACGACTGCTCGACGTTAAAGCCGCCGAGGAGCTTTATAAAATAATGGGTGAAAGGTTCCTTAGGCAAAAGGGTAAACGGTACACTATAATTACCCCCGATGATGATTTTGAAAAGATCTTCGGCCGTAAAGCGGACAAGCGGAGAAAAACCTATAACGGAACGCTTAAATGCCAGATTTATATGTATTACAAATAAAGTGATAAATAAGATAAAATCTATATTTTTTGACACAAAAACCAAGATTGTGACACTATCTTACTTGACATTGAACTTTTTTAGTTTATAATAGAAATGTTAGAATATATATTTATATATAATTAATTAAAAAAGGGTGTGAATATGGAAACTTCAATACTTTCAAGGCTAAACGCTTCGGCAGCAAAATACGCCGACAAAAAAATGTTCAGCGATCCTGACAGCAGCCTTACATTCGCGCAGTTTAACGGCTGCACAAAGGCAATAGGAACATATCTTGCCAAGACAGTTCCTCAGGGCAGTCCTGTTGCGGTTATGTCCGGCAGACACGTTATGACTCCCGCCTGTTTTCTCGGCGTTGTTCGCGCGGGCTGTTTTTATGCTCCCATGGACGCTGATATGCCTACAGCAAGGCTTAACCAAATTTTGTCTGTTATCAAAGCTGACTATATGCTTGTTGACAAGGCTCACTATGACGCCGCAAGCGCTCTGGAATTCAACGGAACTATTATCGTACTTGAGGATATTATTGATACTCAGCCGGACGAAGAACTCCTTGATCAGCGCGAAAAGTCGCTTGTATGCACTTCGCCGCTCTATGTAATCTTTACATCAGGTTCAACAGGCAAGCCCAAGGGTGTAATCACCTCGCACTTATCGCTTATGTGCTATATCGACGCCGTAACAAAGGTGCTCGATATCAACGACACCGACATACTCGGCAACCAGTCGCCGCTCGATTATATCGCCGCGATCCGCGATATGTATCTGCCAATCAGCACAGGTGCGTCAACATATATCATTCCCAAAAATGAGTTTGCAGTTCCCACAATGCTGTTTGAAACTCTTAACAAGCAAAAGATCACCGCAATTTGCTGGAGTGTTGCCGGCGTTGAGCTTCCCGCAAAGCTCGGAGCTTTTGACGTTATGAAGCCCGAATATCTTAAAAAGCTTTGCTTCTCAGGCTCGGTAATGCCCTGCAAATATCTCAAAATTTGGCAGGAGCATCTTCCGGATGTGCTCTATGTTAACCAGTACGGTCCCACCGAGGCTACTGCTTCCTGCACATATTATGTTGTTAGCGAAAAGGTTGACGACGACACCGTGCTTCCCATCGGAACTCCGTACGACAACTACAGCGTAATGCTTCTTAATGATAATAACGAGCCCGTTCCCCAGGGCGAAACAGGTGAAATCTGCGTAAGCGGACCTGTGCTCGCGCTTGGCTATTACGGCAATCCGGAGGTTACCGAAAAGTCGTTTATCCAGAATCCGCTCAACCCGAACTATCGTGAGCTAATTTATAAAACAGGCGACCTCGGCAACTTCAGAGAAGACGGGATCCTTGAGTTTCACGGAAGAAAAGACCGTCAGATCAAGCATATGGGACACCGTATCGAGCTTGGTGAAATTGAGGAAACCGCAAAGAAAATCGACGGCGTACTCGATTGCTGTTCTCTTTACAACAAGCCTAAGGAGCATTTGTATTTGTTCTATACCGGAACAGCCACATCAAAGGATATCGTCCTTTATTTCCGCAAAAACCTTCCCGCGTTCATGTCTCCGCGCAAGCTTGTAAATCTTGAAGAGCTGCCCACCTTGCCCAACGGTAAGCTTGATATGCAAACACTTAAAACATATTTTAAATAATTAAAATAAATAAATTAAAGAAAGAGGTATTTATCATGGATGAACTTATGCAGATTTTAGAGGAACTCAGACCCGACGTTGACTTTGAGAATGAAACAGCTCTTATTACCAACGGCATTCTCGATTCATTTGACATTGTTGCGCTTGTTGGTGAGCTCAACGATGAATTTGACATTGAGATCAAACCCAACAACCTTGTTCCCGAAAACTTCAATTCGGCTAAGGCTATGATGGCTCTTATCGAGCAGCTTCAGGATGAATAATTATGAACCTTGAGAATTTAAAAAAATTTAACAGCCAAATCGGCACACCTTCCTATGTGTTTGACCTTGATGTTTTCGGTCAGCGTGTTGATTTGGTAAAAAAATACTTCGGCGATAAAACAGGTCTTTGCTTTTCGATAAAGGCAAATCCGTTTTTACTCGGCAGACTTCCCGAAACCTTTGATAAAATCGAGGTATGCAGCCCCGGTGAGCTTACAATCTGCGAAAAAACCGGCGTTGACATGAGCAAAATCATTTTTTCGGGCGTTAACAAGACCAAGGCAGACGTTGAACGCGCTGCCGATGACAAGGTAGGCACCTTCACCGCGGAGAGCCTGCTTCACCTTGAGCTTATCAATGACGCGGCATTAAGCCGTAACACTGTTTTTCCCGTGCTGGTAAGAATTACCGATGTTAAAGGCGGTTCTCAGTTCGGCATGGAGGAAAGCACCGTTATCAACATTATTAAAAACCGCGACTCATACAAGGGAATAGAAATCGTAGGTATCCATTACTTTACGGGCACTCAAAAGCGCAAGGCAAAGCCCATTATCAGGGAGCTTGATTATATTGCTTCGTTCATTGCCAGGGCTAAGGACGAGCTTGACTTTACCGTTGAGCGCGTTGAATACGGCACCGGACTGGCAGTTGATTACTTTGCCGACGACGCCGATGAGCAGGAGGAAGCACGTCTCAGCGATATTTCTTCAAAGATTCGTGAGATTGCCGAGCTTGCTGACCTTACCGTTGAAATGGGAAGATTCTTTGCCGCGCCCTGCGGTTATTACTTCACCAAGGTAATGGACGTAAAAACAAATTATGACATTAATTACGCGATAGTTGACGGCGGTATGAACCATCTTAAATACGACGGTCAGCTTCAGGGAATGCAGATTCCAAAGATAATTCATTTAAAGAATAATGAATCAGCTTCCGACGATGAAAAAGATTGGACACTTTGCGGAAGCCTGTGCACAACCGCAGATATTTTGGCAAGAAAAGTTCCTTTCAACAACCTTGAAATGGGCGACACACTTGTATTCTGCCGTACCGGCGCATATTCCGTAATGGAGGGCATGGCGGTATTTTTAAGCCGTGAGATGCCTGTTGTAACTGTTTATTCCGAAAAGGACGGCATTACCGTTCTAAGAGAACTGATTTACACCGACGTCTTTAATACCCCGTAATTATTGGAGAGATTTATTTGACATACACTTCCGTTAATTTTATTTTCTTTGTCTTAGTGACAATGCTTGTGTACTTCTTATTTCCCAAAAGGAATTACAGATGGACAGTGTTGCTCGCCGCAAGCGTATTTTTCTACCTTGTCGCGGGCTACACATACGCAATGTTTATTGTGTTCACAGCTCTAAGCACATTCCTCGGAGGCCTGTGGATTGATAAGGTATCCAAAAACTCAAAGCAATATCTAAAGGATAACAAAAAAACTCTCGGCAAAGAAGAAAAAAAGAAGTACAAAAGTAAAACCAAGGTTCAAAAACGCCTTATCATGGCGCTTATTCTTGTATTGAATTTCGGAATCCTTGCGTTTTTAAAGTATTATAATTTTTTTGCAGGCAGCTTAAACGACATTTTGGGAAGCTTCGGAATGGATTTTTCCGCTCCTACTTTAAAGCTGTTCCTGCCTCTCGGTATTTCGTTCTACACCTTCCAGTCAATGGGTTACATTGTAGACATTTACCGCGAAAACACGCCGATCGAGAAAAACCCCCTGAAAATGCTTCTGTTTGTATCATTCTTTCCGCAGATCATCCAGGGACCGATCAGCATACACAGTCAGCTTGCCCATCAGCTTTATGAAGGTCATGAATTTGACTTTACGCGCTTTAAATACGGTGCGGAGCTTATTATCTGGGGTTTCATGAAAAAGATGATCGTTGCCGACAGAGCTGCTATCCTGATCACTGCCGTAACCGATAACTACGGCAAATATAATGGCTCATCTCTGACCTTCATCGTACTTTTATATGCGCTCCAGCTTTACGCTGACTTCTCGGGCGGTATTGATATCTCGCGCGGTGTAGCGCAGATATTCGGAATTGACATGATAGACAATTTCAAGCGTCCGTATTTCTCAAAATCAATCAACGAGTATTGGCGCAGATGGCATATTTCGCTTGGCGCTTGGCTCAAGAGCTATCTGTTTTATCCTGTTGCAATGTCAAACCTATTCATCAGCGCAAGCAAAAAGATGAAGAACACCCGTTTTGGCGCAACTGCTGCCGGTACACATATTTCAAAGGTTCTGCCCACAAGCGTTGCTTCGCTGATAGTATTCCTTGTTGTCGGCGTTTGGCACGGAGCAGACTGGAAATATGTCGCGTTTGGTTTATGGAACGGCTTAATCATTATGCTTTCCATTTTGCTTAAGCCTGTTTTCGACGGAATTACGGCGAAGCTTCACATTAATCCTAAATCATTTGGCTTTTCACTGTTCCAAATTTTCAGAACACTTCTTGTAATTCTTGTCGGTTATGTTTTCGACGTAGCTCCCGACTTTGGTCTGGCTATGGAAACGTTTGTTAAGTTCTTTACAAACCAAAATATTCCGCAGATGGTAAAAGAAATCAGCGAGCTTAATTTGCTCAGTAATAAGGACTATCTTATTATCGGAATCGGCGCTGCAATAATATTTGTTGTCAGCCTGATTCAGGAAAAGCATCCCGAAACTACCGTCAGGAAAATGATGGACAAAAAGCCTTTCTTCATAAGATGGCTTGCGGTGTATTGCGCAATTATGGCTATTATTGTTTTCGGTATCTACGGCTCCGGCTACAACGCTGCTGACTTTGTATATATGCAGTTTTAGAGGTAATTCATGCGTAAAGGGCTATCAATAAAAAGAATTATCAAGATTATCTCGCTCGTTATTGCGGTTGTTGTTACAAGTGCATTTTTGCAGCAATATGTATTAATCCACTATGACAGCAACAGGTTAATGTTAGAGGGTTTTTATCTTGAAGAAAAAAATACAATTGACGTCGGACTAATCGGCTCAAGTGAGGTTTACGCCGGTTTTTCACCGGGTATGGCTTACGATAAGTTTGGTTTTACAAGCTACGATTATGCTTCCGCTTCATGTACCGCAACAGCTGCTATTACTCAGGTTAAGGAAATGATGGATAATCAGTCTCCGAAGATCATTCTTATGGAGGTTAACGCTTTTCTTTACGGTGTTGATAGGGACGGGGTAGATGTAAACGCATTCAAGGATTCGAGTATCCGCAATTACATCGACAACATTCCGATGAATGATAACAAAAAAGCTTTCATGGATGAATATATAGACGATGATTTACACATCGAATATTATTTGCCGCTTATAAAATATCATTCAGCGTGGAACGACCTGCCCGATTCACTTAGGTATATGCGTTCCTGTTTTGAGCAAAAGCTCAGGGGCTATTCGGTTTTGAAGGGCTTTAAAACAAGAACAAGAGTTTTTCAGCCGCTTCAAAAGCTTTATAATGCCGAAATTCAGAAGGATAACAAGAAAGCTCCTTTAAGCTCCACGGCTGAGGAAGAAATCAACAAGCTTCTTGATTACTGCAAAAAGGAAAATATAAATATTGTTTTCTATCGCGCACCGCATTTGATTGACGAAAAAACCGTTACAAGAACCGAACGCACAAATACGCTCGAAGAAATCATTACCTCAAAAGGCTTTGATTTTTACAATTTTGAGCGTAATTACGCGGAAATCGGTATTGAGTTAAAGAATGATTTTTACAACTATGACCATCTTAATATCTATGGTTGTGAAAAATTCACCGAGTATCTCGGCAAAATCCTGGTAGATAAATATAATATTACGGAAACGCAGTTAAATGAAAACCAGAAAAAAATGTGGGAAAAAACCGCGAAAAGCTTCAGGAAGCTTTATGATTACAGCGATGAGCTGATTAAAACACAGAAAAAATATACTACACTTGAAGACGATACAAAAACAATAGAGCAGATAACATAAAAATAAAGGCTGTTTTGCAATGCAAGGCAGCCTCTGTTTTTCTTTTCCGGAAATTAAAAAAACGATCCGGTTTTTCGATTAATACTAATTCCTGATAGAAAGTAGACTTATGAGGACGCGGCAAGGCTGGCGCCTTGCAAGGACGACAACGCAGTATTGTGGAAAATAGACCGCAAAGATTGGCTACTTTTTATTAGGTATTAGTATAATGACTCACACAGATACTTACTACTTGAATTTATGATGATAACATGATAAAATATCTGTAAATCATCTGTTTTGTATTTTGGAGGGATACTATGATCTGTAAAAACTGTAACCGTAATAATCCCGATGACGCGAGGGTGTGCGGCAATTGCGGCGTTCCGCTGCATCCTTCCTACTTTGTACAACCTAATGAAAAAACTCAAGGCGCCGACGCGCAGTATCCCGATCCCGGATATAACCAAATGCCCAACGGTGGAAACAACGGGAATAAGAAAGGGAATATTAAGATTTTTTTGATCGCCGCCGTTATGGTGGTTATTGCATCCCTGCTTATCTTTACTCTTATTGTTGTCAGCATACTGAATAATAAGGATGATAACGACAGCAAATCCGGAGTAAGCTCTTCCGTGTCAGAAAACAGCAGTTCAAACGTAAAGACAACTGAGGAAAACGGTGAAGTAAAAGAAAATCTTAATAATATTACATACGATTCCGAAATAATTACTACAGATGAGCTGAATAACCTGCAGAGCCTTCTTGAAAAAAAGAGCGAATCATTCTGTAACACAATAAAACTGTGCATAACAAAGTCCGCAAGCGGCGGCGCGCAGAAATACGCCGACAGCAATTGTTCAAAAACTGCCGGAAGCGACGGAACTCTTATAGTTGTTGACGCCAAAACCAAAAAAGCCGGAATATCCGCGGCAGGCAAAAGCAAGAATCTTGTGAATGATAATGTAAAAAAGAAGGTTGTAAGTAATACCTCGTCAGATTTCTCATCCGGAAGGTATTCGGACGGCGTTAAGTCAATGCTTGAGGCAATTCCGGAATCAGACAGTGAGACAAAGGCATATGCTTTCAACGCTGTATCCGGTTCGCAGCAGGTTGTTTATGTTGAGAAAAACAGCGGATCAACCTCGGCAGAGCTCACCTTGGTGGACTATTCGGGTACAAGACCGTCCGTAAAGCTTGAATGTGACGGATATGTAGGGGATGAAGGCATAACCGACAGTCCCAGCGAGGAGAAAAGCGCTACTCCAAAGGGAACTTTTAAACTCGGAATGGTGCTTACAACAAGCTCTGTTTCCACCAAGATGAATATCGAGCCGGTAAACGAAAATGACGTTTGGGTAACCGATCCCGATTCTCAGTACTATAACACGAAGCAGGGCGGACCTGCAAACCGTCCCGGATATTGGAATTCAGCCGACAATATTTACAATAATTTTGCTACCGGAAAGTTTTATGCCTGTATTTTGATTGAGCATAACGGAGACGGTTACACAAAGGGTGAATACAATAAGGGTTCCGGTATGTACATTACCGGCAAGAGCAGTGAGCTTTCCAAAAGCTGGGGCGATGTTAACATCTCTGTGAGCGATATGACAAAATTGCTGGGAATACTCGACAGTAGTTTAAATCCTTACGTTGTAGTAAGCTGATGATCCGGAGGTATAAATGAGCGGTAAACATACACAAAACTCAAAAACCGGCAAAAACCCAAAAAATCAGAAGAAATATTCAAAAGTAAATCCCGAAACCGAAAAAGTGAATGATATAGAAAAGTCTAAGTTAAGTCCCGAAGCCAAAAAAATAATCATAGCTCTTATATGCGCTTTTGTGATTATTTTGGGAGCTGCTATCGCGTCGACAATTATCATCTCTACTACAATGTCCGAGCCCGTTCCTCAAACTGTCGCAACCGAAACCGCGCCTGTTACTCAAAACACAACCGCGGCTGTAACTCCTTCATCAAAAGCAGCTGAAAACACTACGTCGCCAGGCACGGTCACAGACACCACCACAGAAACGGCTGAAACAGAGAGCACTGACGCAACTTCTTCCAAGCCGGAAGAAAATACAAAGGCAAGTGTTCCGGAGTATCTGGCAAAGGTTCTTGAAGAAAACGGCTACGACATTTCAAGCCTTAACTTCAGTCAGTTGATCGTGGTTGACTCAAACGCGGACTCCTCAGCTAAGGTCAGCTTCTTTGAGAATAATGATAACAATTGGTCGGAACCGGCAGGGCTGCCTTCGGTGAACGGGTTCGTCGGTCTTGAAGGCGTGGGACAGGCAAACGAGGAGTCAAACATAACTCCGGCAGGGCTGTTTTCAATATCCACGGCATTTGGCTTTAACGAGTCTATAGATACCGGTATTGATTATTTTCAGATTACCGAGGATACTTACTGGGTAGACGATCCTAACTCGAAATACTACAATCTTCACGTTGAAGGTTATAAGGAGGGCGAATGGAACAGCGCAGAGCATATGATCGAATATCCGCTCAACTACAACTACGGCTTTGCTTTTGACTATAACACAAAGCCGATTGTTAAGGGCGCAGGCTCGGCGTTCTTTATGCACGTTAACGATCATCCCACCCAAGGCTGTGTAGGAGTCCCCGAAGATACAATGATTGAAACTCTAAGGTGGCTTAACAGCCAAAATGATCCGCACATATTAATAGTCTGAATCGAAAAAAGCGCTGCAGTAAAATCATCTACTGCGGCGCTTTTATAATTTTTTCCGATAATCTCAGTTCAGATAGTATACGGCAATATTCAGATAGCTTGCGAACAGTACCCACAGAATATAAGGAATCTGCATATATCCTGCAAGGGGTATTCTTTTAAAAAACTTATAAGCCATAATTATTACCAGCACGTCAAGCAGTAAAATCCATATAAAGGCAAACAGCCTCCATTTGAAAACAAAGAACGCTACCGGCCAAAGCAGATTTACAATCAGCTGAACATAATAAACAGCTGTTACACCATTGTCGGCTTTATTATTATCTTTTAATAAACCGTAGCCTAAACCCATCAGAACATATAAAATCGTCCATGCAATAGGAAAGATAATTCCCGGCGGCGCGAGCGCCGGCTGATTAAGACGTTCGTAATCATTTGAACCCGCGGTAATAAGTCCGACCACAACGCCCGAAAGCAACGGAATCAAAACCGAAGGCAGGTATATTTTAAGCTTATTCATATAACACCTCTTCATTATTTATTCATTTAAAGTATATGAGCTTGCGTGTTAATTTATTCAACAAACAAGAGTGATATACGCACAACCGTTTTGGGCACGCATACAATGTAAAGAGCTATGCTCAGAAACGGAGGAGAATAAAATTGAAGCTGAAGGATATAATCGATCAGCAATACGGGCTTTCAAAGTTCCCCGGAGAAACGCCGTACGCAATGGCGTATGTGCCATACCAAGCATTGGCAACTGACATCTATTCCGCCGACCATGGTTTTGCCATGGGAACAATGTACCCGAATTTGGATAAGCCGTTTTACGGCAGCAAGTGCGGTGACAGCAATGACAAAACGTGAGGCTATGCTTAAAAAGCTTTCAACCTACCAGTTTGCCGCGCTTGATTTACAGCTGTTTCTCGACACACACCCAAATGATGAAAACACAATCGAAAAGATGAATATGTTCAAGAAGCAGGCGGCTCAAATCAAGGCGGACTACGAAAAACAATACGGTCCGCTGCAAAAAACTGTTGCCGACGGCAACAACTGGACTTGGATCAACGCTCCTTGGCCATGGGAAAGCGAGGATGATTGCTGATGTTTGTATACGAAAAAAAGCTGCAGTATCCTGTAAGCATTAAAACGCCAAACCTTAAGCTTGCTAAAATAATCGCAAGTCAATACGGAGGTCCGGATGGTGAGCTGGGTGCTTCGCTGAGGTATCTCAGTCAGCGTTTTACAATGCCAATACCCGAGCTGAAGGCTACGCTTACGGATATAGGCACCGAGGAGCTCAATCACCTTGAAATGATAGGCGCGATAATTTATCAGCTAACGAAAAACGCAACCCCCGACGAAATACAAAAAGCCGGGCTTGACGCGTATTTTGTAGACCATACACTCGGAATTTACCCTGCTTCCGCCGCAGGTGTGCCTTTCACCGCCGCTTATATTCAAAGCAAGGGCGATGCGATAACCGACATTCATGAGAATATGGGTGCCGAACAAAAAGCGAGAACGACTTACGACAACATTCTCAGATTCTGCGATGATTTCGACGTTAAGGATGCAATAAGATTCCTGCGAGAGCGCGAGATAGTTCACTATCAGCGTTTTGGAGAAAACCTAAGACTGCTGACCGATTCGCTCAACGAAAAGAATTTCTACGCGTTCAACCCGTCATATGATAAAGCATGCTATAAAAAAGCAGGCATTAACCGGAAATAAAGACACAGCCGCGGTTCTTGATTGAGCCGCGGCTGTTTTATGAAACCACGCAGGAGAGAAACCAAGGCGGCGTAAGATATGCGAAAAGTAGTAATTATGATTTTTCAAAAAGTTTCAAAGAAAAAATAACATTAAAGATAAACAGATGCTTGATAACGCAGAAAAAAAAATGACCGATTTCTATAATAATTCTGAAACAGAAATATAGAACAGCTGTTTATGTTAAAATCATGTTAGAAAGGATGTTTTATATGATACCAAACGACCCAATGATTCTTTTAAGCTTTGTGAACACAAAGCTGCGTGACAATTATTCGTCGCTTGAAGCTATGTGCGACGATATGCAAATCAACAGGAGGGAACTTGAAGAAAAGCTCGGTTCAATTGATTATGAGTATAACGGCGAGCTCAACAGGTTCTTATAACATTATATTACATCGGCTTAATTACGGGCTGTGAAGTTTTCTTTCTTCACAGCCCGTAAAAATTTATGACTAACGTTTCGGGAAATTATATTTGTGGTGAAGAATATTCACATTTATGGAAAGTTAAATTCAGTTGTATTATAATTAATTATAAGATGAAAATAGATTATAGAGAGGAGGGTGCTTATGCCGAAAAAAAAGCGCAGAAACATCGGAACTGTTTTCAGCAATAACCTCGGTATGCTGAGAAAGAAAAACGGATTTACACAGCAGCAGGTTGCCGATTATCTTTCAATTAACCGTTCAACCTATACTAAGTACGAAACAGGCGTTTCCGAACCCAGCATAATTACAATCCGCAAACTTGCCGAGCTTTTTTCGGTTGACGCGAACACCCTTATCGAAGATATTCAAGATCCTCATCTTGCCGAAGAATCGTCTTACCATTATAATCTTACCAAAAATGAGCGCGACATTATCGCTTACTACCGCAAGCTCGACGAAAATGAGAAAAAAAGAATCCGTGTAATAATTGCAAGAATGTTACAAGCAAACGAAAACAATGAATAGCAGCACAGCTGCATTAAATACTTAAATTTCTTATTAAAAATTCTTTACATTTTTAATTCGTTATGATATAATATAGCAGTTGACCTGTGTCACGGTTTCGGGATCAAGCCGTTAAACGCGGAGTTTCACAGCCCGTTACTGAGATTCAGGCGAATAAATTTAAAAAGGTGGAAAAACAAATGCTTAAAGAAGAAAAGCAGGCTATAATGGCCGAATACGCTACCCACGAGGGCGACACAGGTTCTCCCGAGGTTCAAATCGCTCTTCTTACAAGGAGAATCAATGACCTTACCGAGCACCTCAAGATTCACAAAAAGGATCATCACAGCAGACGCGGTCTTTTGATGATGGTTGGTCAGAGAAGAAGCCTTCTCGGTTACCTCAAAAAGGTAGACATTGAAAGATACCGTTCAATTATCGCAAGACTTGGTATCCGTAAGTAATTCTTACAAAATAAGGGCAAGCAGGGAATACCTGTTTGCCCTAAATTCAAATTAATATAAGTATAACGGGATTTTCAATTCACCATTTTTAGCGGTAAAACGATACCATATGATAACAGGTGATCAATTAAAGGTACGGTATGGTTTTATTGCTAAAACGGTGTAAAATCCCGATATATAATAATTTTTTAAGAAAGGATTTTACAATGAACAGATTTATGACATTTGACAAGTACAGAGTGTTTGAAACAGAGTTCGCCGGACGTCCGCTTAAGGTTGAAACAGGCAAGATGACACAGCTTGCAAACGGCGCCTGCCTTGTTACCTACGGCGACACCGTGGTACACGTTGCGGTTACCGCATCCGCAAAGCCCAGAGAAGGCGTGGACTTTTTCCCGCTTTCTGTTGACTATGAAGAGAAGCTTTACTCAGTCGGCAGAATTCCCGGTTCGTATTTAAAAAGAGAGGGAAGACCCAGCGAACACGCGATCCTTACAAGCCGTGTAATCGACCGTCCGATCCGTCCGCTTTTTGACAAAAGCATGCGCAACGATGTTTCTATCGTATGTACGGTAATGAGCGTTGACGCGGATTGCCAGCCCGAAATCGTGGCTATGATCGGCGCGTCAATAGCGATTTCAATTTCCGATGTTCCGTGGAACGGTCCTATTTCCGGTTGTTCCGTAGGTATGATTGACGGCGAATATGTAATCAACCCCACAGAGGAGCAGAGAAAGTTAAGCAGAATGTCAACAACAGTTGCTTCAACCAGCGAAAGAATCGCTATGATCGAGGCTGGTGCTGACTGCGTATCCGACGATGAAATGTACGACGCGATTATGTTCGGCCATGAGGCTAACCAGAGTATAATCAAGTTTATCAACGAAATCACAGCCGAAATCGGCAAGCCCAAGTTCGAGTTTGCCAGCCTTGAGCCCGACCATGATATGTTTGAGGCAATAAAGGCATTTGCCGAGGAGGATGTTAAGCTTGCTCTTGATACCGACGACAAGACAGTTCGTGACGAGCGCTTAAAGCCGATTTACGAGGCAGTGCACGAAAAATTTGACGAGCTTTATCCCGAGCAGGAGGCTGCGATCGACGAGTGCCTTTACAAGACACAGAAGTTTATCGTTCGCCGCTGGCTTCTCGACGAGCAGAAGCGTGTTGACGGCAGAGGAATGGACGATATCCGTCCGCTCGCTTCCGAAGTCGGCGTTCTTCCCAGAACACACGGCTCGGGTATGTTCACCAGAGGTCAAACTCAGGTTCTTACCGTTGCAACACTCGGTCCTGTTTCCGACAAGCAGCTTCTTGACGGAATTGACGGAGAAACCGAGAAGAGATACATCCATCACTATAACTTCCCGAGCTACTCTGTCGGCGAAACCAAGCCCAGCAGAGGTCCCGGCAGACGTGAAATCGGCCACGGCGCACTTGCAGAAAGAGCACTTCTTCCCGTAATTCCTTCGGTAGATGACTTCCCGTACGCTCTCCGCCTTGTTTCCGAGGTTCTTTCCTCCAACGGCTCAACCTCACAGGGCTCTGTCTGCGGTTCAACACTTGCTCTTATGGATGCGGGTGTTCCGATCAAGGCTCCCGTTGCCGGTATTTCATGCGGTCTTATCACCGAAGGTGAGCGCTGGATGACAATGGTTGATATCCAGGGACTCGAGGACTTCTTCGGCGACATGGACTTCAAGGTAGCCGGTACTCACGAGGGCATCACCGCTATCCAAATGGATCTCAAAATCAGCGGTCTTACTCCCGATATGGTTAAGGAAGCGCTCGCGAAAACTCACAAGGCACGCCTCTTTATTCTTGACGAGGTTATGCTTAAGGCGATTGCCGAGCCGCGTCCTGAGCTTTCACCTTATGCTCCCAAGATGTTTACAACAACCATTCCTGCCGACAAAATCAGCGAGGTTATCGGCAAGAGCGGTAAGGTTATCAAGGAGATACAGGCAGAGTGCGAGGTTAAAATCGACATTGAAGAGGACGGCGAGCTCGGACAAGTATTCGTTGCAGGCCTTGACACAGACAAGTGTAAGCGCGCAATTGAGATCGTTCAGACAATCGCAAGCGATCCCGAGCCCGGCGCAATGTACCTCGGTAAGGTAACAAGAATTATGGACTTCGGCGCATTCGTTGAAATCGCACCCGGCAAGGAAGGTCTTGTTCACGTTTCTCAGCTCGACGTAAAACGCACCGAAAACGTAACCGATGTAGTTAACGTAGGCGATATTATCCGCGTTAAGGTTATGGAAATAGATGACAAGGGCAGACTTAATCTCAGCCGCCGTCAGGTTCTTATTGATGTTGACGGCTTAAAGCCCGAGGACGACGGCGATAAGCCCCAGCGTCCGCGCCGTCCCAGAAACAACCGCGGCAGAAGATAATTTTAATATATAGCTTATGATTTTAAGGCTTGAAGTTTAACCGCTTCAAGCCTTTTATATTGATCTTGTAATACATAAAAAGAACAGCGTGAAAGCATTTTCTGCCTTCACGCTGATAAATTATTTAGAATTTATTATTTTACTTTAAGGATCTTGCTGATATCAAGGTAATCTGTTACCATTGCGCCGTGGTCTTTTTCAAGACGGTCTTTCCAGCAGCTTCTGCCGACTACGGTCTTTGAGTTATCACCGACCTCCCAGTTAAAGTTACCTTCAACGGTATGGATGTAAGTTACCTTTCCGTTTTTGTCCTTGTCAACATATTCAATGTAACCAACATGTGTTCTGCCGTCCTCATACGGATATTTGTAGAACGAGGTCATGAAAATATCGCCGGGCTTAGCTTCATAGTTAGAGCTGAATGTGTTGTACCAACCGCCGAGCTTGCGTGCCTCGTTGGCTATTTCACTAACATGCCAGCGCGGGGGGATCTGGTTTGTAACATTTGACTGAGTGCGTGAGTACATGTCCATAGCACCCCAGCCGAATACCGCGCACCACTGTGTGCCGTAACCAAGGCCGAAGTGACCGTATTTATTTACGTGGTCAATGTATTTGCGGTTGTTGTTGCCTACCTGTTTACCAAGAAAATCGATCAAGCCTTCTCTGAGCTTTCTGGTTTGCTCGGACATATTGCCCATAACGCAGATTTTCCATCTTGTTTTGCTGAGTGCGCTTGTGTACTTGGTTGCCGCGGCGTTAAGAGCACGAACCATGTATGTGAATTTAACACCGGAAACCATCTTTTTGTCGGTGTAGGAATTGCTTGTTGTATCTCCCATGGTTACCCATGAATCGCTGCCTTGCTTGCGGTATACACGGTATCTTTCGGCATATGAGTTGTTATTCCATTTCAACACAAATGTATTTCCGCTTCTGGTGAGAGAGGTGATTACCGGCGGCGCAACATAAGTGTTTGTCCAGCCGTTTGAATTGTAGGGGCTTACAAATTCGCCTTTGCTGTTTTCATAGCGGATGGTGTAAGTCCATTTTGCACCGTTATTCAGGTTTTTGTGTACGTAGCTGTTGGTGGTAAGCTTTGCGAGCTTGCGCCATGTTTTGTTGCTGTCGCGGTAAAATACACGGTAGTTAACGCCTGACTTTGCGGGCCAGGTAAGCTTTGAACCGCCGTCGATGTTTTCGATCTTTGTAATGCTCGGTGTAATAACAAACTTGTGGGTGTAACCCTGCTTGTTGAAGCTGCTGATGAAGTTTCCGTCCTTACCGATTGCGCGAACGGTATAAACAAAGGTTGAATTGTTGGCAGAAACCTTGTGAATGTAGCTCAGGCAGGTTGAGTTGCCGAGTCCCTTCCAACTGTTTCCGCTTTTGATGAATACGCGGTACTTTACGGCGCCGGGATATTTTGTATATCCGATTTTAACGCTGTCCTCACGGTTTTCAAGCAGGTTTATCTTTGGATAATCCTCTTGAGCTGACTGTGTATCTTCCTGAACCTGCGCGGAAACAGGAGCTTCCCCGGATTGTGCAGAAACTAAGCTTCCCTCAGTCTGAGCCGCGACGGGAACATCCTGCTCCCCGGCGGCTGAAACAGCCTGAGCCGTGCCTACCATTCCCGATACTGCCATTGCGGCGGTAAGAAGGAAGCTGACTATCTTTTTCATTAGACATTCTCCTTTTTAATTTGGCAAATAAAGCCATTAAATCTTTCCCCTTATTATATACAATTTTCCTGTTTTTCGCAATATGTTTTGAAAAAAAACATTACCAGATTTTCGCCTAAAAAGCATTAAGATTTGGCGCTTCGCTGAGATATCTCAGACAGCGCTTTACTGTGCACAAAAGTATTCTCCGGCGGAGTATAACGCGCCGGAAAAGTTTGTTGTGAATTACCTTGCGGAGAGCGGCGAAAGCGTTGACGAAATGCTCGACGACATTAAGACTAAGTGGAAGCAGGACGCGCCGAGCGAGGACATAAGGCGCGAGGAGCTTGTTGCGCAAACGGTTAAGGCTCTTGAGAAGCTTGCAAAGCTGTTTGGCAAATATATGGACGAACAGAGAGTTGCGGTGCAGGAAACCACGCAGGAGAGAAACCAAGGCGGGGTGAGGTATAGTAGAAAATACGGTTCTAAATATGGAGACTTTGAGAGAGCTTTGACAAAAACTGAGTGGGGAATATTCTACTCTTAAGCAATGGATAATAATCAGCGCAATTCCTTTAGGATTGGAAATGATGGTATTGTATTACACGGAGATAAATTTAGCAAAATTATTTACTATGAAAATTACAATGGTAATTTGAACGTAAGGGCTGTTTACAAAATAACTGATTACGATTATAATATACATGATGATTTAGTAAATATCTTTGATACAATTATTCAAATGGAAAGGAATGAGTTTGATGAAGAGCTCACCAAAGCAATTTTGCGAGATTATCAATTACAGTATAAAGCATTATTCCAAAGATACAATACGAAAACTGGCAGATATATTAGATACCCACGAGGCTACTATAAAAATGCATCAGGCAATTCAAAAAGCGCCGTCAGAACAAGAGTTTCTAACGGAAATCAACAAGTTGAAAAAGTAAACATTCAATCTCAAAGCATTGATCCTGTCGGTCAAAAATCCATAGATGATACGATAAAAGGCAACGACCTGCGGTTTGCGGTGGATGACGAGATTACGGATGATTTGTTTTCTTTTGACGGCGATTTGTTTGAGGAGGACAACACAAAGTATCTTGACGAGTATATAAAGACGAGTCCGCAGGAGGCTGTGCTGAGTATGTACAACAGCCTTGCCAAGACCGGCGAGAACAAAAAAGCAGCCGGTTATCCGACTGCCTTTTATGCTTGTGTATTTATCAGATTTCTACGATCCAGCCCTCGGGAGCTTCAATTGTACCCATTTGAATTCCTGTAAGAGTATCATAGAGCTTCTTTGTAACCGGTCCCATTTCTTCCATTCCGCTCGGGAAGCAAATTTCATTGCCGTGGTCATAAATTTTGCCGACAGGGGAGATAACAGCCGCTGTGCCGCAAAGTCCGCACTCCGCAAAATCCTTAACCTCGTCAAAGAATACCTCGCGCTCCTCAACCTCAAGACCGAGATAATGCTCAGCAACATAAACGAGTGAACGGCGTGTAATTGAAGGAAGAATACTGTTTGACTTAGGTGTAACAACCTTGCCGTCCTTGGTAATGAACAGGAAGTTTGCGCCGCCTGTTTCCTCAACCTTTGTGCGTGTTGCCGCGTCAAGGTACATATTCTCGTCAAAGCCTTCCTCATGAGCTGTTACAATCGCGTGAAGGCTCATTGCGTAGTTAAGACCTGCCTTGATGTGACCTGTTCCGTGCGGAGCAGCTCGGTCAAAGTCGGAAACCTTGATTGTGATCGGCTTTGCACCGCCCTTGAAGTAAGGACCAACCGGTGTTGTGAAAACTCTGAACTGATATTCGTCGGCAGGCTTTACTCCGATAACCGGGTTTGTGCCGAAAATATACGGACGGATATACAGCGTTGCACCTGTGCCGTAGGGAGGAACAAAGTCCTCGTTCGCCTTAACAACCTTTTTGATTGCCTCAATAAACTTGTCTACAGGATAAGTCGGCATTTCAAGCCTTTTGCAGCTGTCCTGCAATCTTGAAGCGTTAAGGTCAGGACGGAAAACAACGATTTTTCCTGTTGATGTTGTGTATGCCTTCAAGCCTTCAAAAACGGTCTGCGCATACTGTAAAACTCCGGCGCACTCGCTGATTGTAACGGTGGCATCCTCGGTAAGGATTCCGTCATCCCATTTGCCGTCTTTGTAGTTAGATACAAAGCGTTCTCCGGTTTTCATATAACCGAAACCAATGTTTGACCAGTCAATGTTTTGCTTAGCCATTTATATTACTTCCCTTCAAAAGTTATAATTCTTACGCTCATTTTACCACTTTAATGCGGTAATGTCAATGTGGTAATAAATAATAATTTATATATTTCTATGCCGGAATTAAAAACGGAGCAATATAAGTATAATGGTATTAAACAGGGGAGATTATTTCTGAAAAGGAATTATTATTATGAATGAGATAATTAAAATTGCCATTTCGGGCGGTCCGTGTGCGGGAAAGTCTTCGGCATTACTCTTTTTAAAGACTGAACTTGAGAAACTCGGGCAAAACGTACTGACTCTTAACGAGTGCGCTACCGCTCTTATGCAGGAGGGAAAAACTCCTGACAATATGGGTGTGTTTGAATTTCACAGTTTGTTGTTTGAAACTCAGCTTAAAAATGAAAATGCTTTAATCGAAAAAGCAAAAGCCATGAACAAAAACAAAGTTGTTCTTATTTTTGACAGAGGCTTGCTTGACAGCAGAGCTTATGTAAAAGGGGATTATTTTGAGCTGTACGCAGGCAAATTCAACCTGAATGAAGAAAAGATACGCAACCGTTACGATGCGGTATTTCATATGGTTACCGCTGCCGACGGAGCTGAAAACTATTACAATTCAAAGACCAATCCCCAAAGGTGCGAAAGCATTGAGGACGCAAGAAAGCTTGACGCCGAGCTTATCGCTTTGTGGACAGGCACTGTGCACCTGCGCATAATTGACAACTCAACCGGTTTTACTCAAAAGCTTAACAGGCTGCTTGATGAGGTAAAAGGCTTTTTGGGAATTCCCGAGCCGCTTGAGATCGAGCGTAAATTTCTTATTGAAATGCCTGATCTAATAATGCTTAACAGCATGAAAAACTGCCGCAAAATCCCGATTACCCAGGCTTATTTATCCTCTAAAACCGAAGGTCAATTCCGTGTCAGAAAACGGGGAGAGGGGAGGAACGCGGTTTATATAAAGACAATCAAACACAAAATAAACGATTTGATCCGTATAGAAATAGAATCTTTTATTTCCGAAAAAGAATATTATAACTATCTTTTCGATAAAGAATCCGTTGTCGGCATTATCTCTAAAGACAGATACTGCATTTCGATGAACTCTACATATTACGAGCTTGATGTTTACCCGTTCTGGGACGACAAGGCTACTCTTGAAATAGAGCTTCTCAGCGAAAACCAGCCTTATGTTCTTCCGGATTTTGTAAAACTGATCCGGGAGGTATCTTTTGAGAAGGAGTACAGAAACAAGGCGCTTGCAATCAGGCATTCAAGAGGGGAATTGTAATATTTTTAATGAATTTGAAAAAAACTATTGACATTTGTACGCATAAACGATATAATATATAAGCTGACTTAATAACAGCGAAATGCGCCAATAGCTCAGCTGGATAGAGCAACTGCCTTCTAAGCAGTAGGTCAGGGGTTCGAGTCCCTTTTGGCGCGCCATTATTCGGTGGGATTAGCGTAGTTGGGGTGGGATTAGCGTAGTTGGTTAACGCGTCAGTTTGTGGCACTGAAGACCGACGGTTCGAATCCGTCATTCCACCCCACTTGACTCATTAGCTCAGTTGGCAGAGCACTTGACTTTTAATCAAGGTGTCCGGAGTTCGAATCTCCGATGGGTCACCAATAGCCGCACAAGAAAACTTGTGCGGCTGTATTGTTATTAACATCGATGGGCCGTCGCCAAGCGGTAAGGCAACGGACTTTGACTCCGTCATCCGTGGGTTCGAATCCCGCCGGCCCAGCCAGAAACGCCATGCTGACGCATGGCTCAAAGAAGAAAGAATAATGAATAGGGAATTAATAATAATGACACGAACCTTTGGAGCGTTTCTTGCGTATTATTCACTATTCTTTATTCTTTTTTTCTTGCTTTTTGTCTTGACAGATGCCGCCATTGGTGTTATAATAGGCAAAAAATTACAGGAGGTGCGCAACAATGTTGATGTATACTTACAACAATATGGATCATAAGCAGGCTATTGTCAAATCAGGCAACCGGCTTGGATTGTTGCGCGCGTAATTTTAGTGCTTGCTCGGCAACCGGTCAGTGGCTTGTATAGCTTCTGACCGGTTTTTGTTTTTTTGGAAAAGGGGGTATGAACATGATTACAGTCGATAAGCTTAGAAAAGAATTTAAGAAAACGGTCAAGGAGCCGGGACTGAAGGGCAGTGTTAAGTCGCTGTTTAAGCCGAAATCCGAAAAAGTCGTTGCCGTGCGTGACATCAGCTTTTCGGTGGAAGAGGGAGAGATCCTCGGCTTTATCGGACCGAACGGCGCCGGCAAAAGCACGGTCATCAAAATGCTGACAGGCATCCTGACGCCTACAGCGGGAAGCTGTACCATCAACGGCAAAAATCCCACGCAAAACCGCCAAAGCTACGTCAAGGAGATCGGCGTTGTGTTCGGACAGAGAACGCAGCTGTGGTGGGATCTGCCGCTCAGGGAAACCTACGGCGTGCTCAAGGAGATCTACGAGGTGCCCGAGGACAGCTACAACAGGCGCATGGCGTTTTTGAACGAGGTGCTGGAGCTGGAGGAGTTTATAGCAAGCCCTGTGCGGACGCTCTCGCTCGGTCAGCGCATGAGGGCGGATATCGCCGCCTCGCTGCTGCACAGCCCAAAGGTGCTCTTCCTCGACGAGCCGACCATCGGTCTTGACGTGGTGGTCAAAGACAACATCCGTAAGGCTATCGAGTACATCAACCGTCATGAAAAAACCACCGTCATCCTCACCACCCACGACCTTGCGGACATTGAGCAGCTTTCAAAACGGATCGTCATGATCGACAAGGGTACAAAGGTGTTTGACGGTTCGATCGCCGGTTTGAAGACACAGTACGGACAAATCCGCGAGCTTACATTCGAAACGGGCGTTGCAAACGCCGCCGCGGTTTTGGAATATGCAAAGCATTTCAGTCTCGGTGAAGAGGATGTCAGCGTGGAAACCGAGGGCAACGTTGTGAAGGTGCGGTTCAACAGCGCTGCCGTGCCGGTATCGGATATACTGTCCTACACGCTGAACAAGGTCAGCGTCAGCGATATCAGCGTCAAGGATGCCGACATTGAGGAGATCATCCGCAGACTGTACGGTCAGGGGGCGGTGTGATGAAACGCAAGCTTAAAATCTACCTGCCGTTCGTCAACGCCGGCATGCAGGAGGTGGCTACCTACCGCGTCAACTGGATCTTTTTCATGCTCGGCGAAGCGCTCTCCTGCTTTGTGACGTACTTTATCTGGGCGGCGGTCTACAGCTCGGGCGATAAGGAGTCAATGAACGGCTTTACCATGCCGCAGATGATCGTATACATCGTGCTGATGTTTCTGACGGGAACCATCATCGCCAGTGACGGCGCATATGTGGTTGGTGAGGAGATCCGCGACGGCTCGATCATTATGAGGATGATCAAGCCCGTGAGCTATAACGCGACCTTTTTGTTTCAGGAGCTGGGCAACAAGCTGCCTACCGAGATCGCGATCGCAGCCCCGATGATAATCACGGTCGAGGTCATACGCACCATGATAAGCGGCGTGTTACAGTTTAACGCGCTGAGTCTGATACTGTACCTTTTCAGCTGTGCGCTGGCATATTTGATCAGTTTTTATTTTAACATCTGCTTTGGCTTTACCGCCTTTGTCATCAAGTACCTTTGGGGCGCTAATATGATGAAAAATGTCGTCGTCGGCTTTTTGTCGGGCGCGGTCGTTCCGCTTTCGTTTCTGCCCGGCGTGCTGGAAAAGGTGTTTCTGTTCCTGCCGTTCGCGTCGCTCAATTACACGCCCGTTATGATCTATATGGGAAAGTACACGGGGGCGCAGCTTCTGTACTATATCGGCTTGCAGGTGTTTTGGGTACTGTTCTTTTTCGGGCTTTCCAAGCTGCTTTGGAGGATCTCGGTCAAGCGGCTATCATCACAGGGAGGTTGATTCAATGAAAAATATCAAACGAATGCTGCGGATCCACCGCATCTTCATGGCGCAGGAATTCAAGCGAATGATGGAGTACAAGGGCGATTTTATTGTCGGCATCATCGGCTTTTTCCTGGTTCAGCTTTCCAATCTGATGTTCTTATGGATCATCTTCGGGCAAATCCCCGACCTTGCGGGCTGGAGCGTCAACGAGGTGGTGTTCATCTACGGAATGTCGCTGATCCCCAAGGGGATAGATCACTTTTTCTTTGACAACCTTTGGTCGGTCGGCTACTTCATCGTCAGAAAGGGCGACTTTGACAAATACCTTACCCGTCCTGTCAACACGTACTTTCATGTTTTGGTGGAGAAGATCCAAATCGACGCCCTCGGCGAGCTGATCATGGGCATTGCGCTTGTCTGTGTGTCCGCGCCCGGCATCCGGGCGGATTGGGACGCATTCAGGGTGCTTGCCTTCATTGCAGTCATCCCGTTTGTTACGCTGATTTTTACAGGCGTCAAAACCATTACGGCGTCAGTCGCATTTTGGGCAAAACGCAGCGGCAATGTTATCTATATGTTTTACATGTTCAGCGACTTTGCAAAGTACCCGACAACGGTCTACAACCGCCTTGTGCAGAATGTCATCACCTATATCATTCCTTTTGCGCTGACCTCTTACTTTCCGGCGCTGTTTATCTTAAAGGGTGAAAATCCGCTGTTCAATTTAGGGATGCCCGTGTTAGCCTCTGCCGTGCTGATGGGAGCGGGGATCATGGTTTGGCACAAAGGTATCAGAGCCTATGAAAGCGCGGGAAGCTGACGAAAAAATACAAAACGGACGGATACAAAGAAGCATGTCGGAACCGTTACACCGGAAACCTAAAATATTATTACAAGTGAGCTAATTAGTATTATATTTATTTAATATATGTAATTTATAATAAATGTTATTATATAATCTAGATGGTTTTAGCTATTTTGTCAATTTTTATTATTTTTATTTTATGTTAAAATATTTTATAGGCATATATATTCCGCAATTAATTCATTTTCTCACGGAATGACCTTAAAAACGACCTCAAGCGATGGGTATGTCCCGGAGGGCAGCAAAATGAAGAAAAAAATAATAGAACTATACCGGCAAAAAAGAAAAATTCTTGTTTCCAACGAAGAAAGGTGGAAGCATTTTCAGATTATATGTATCTTTATAACACTCGGAATAACCTCTTTATTCATGTCTGCCGTAAATTTTTTTACACATCAGGGAACGTTCACTTGGGTTACTCTGGGATTCGCCATTGCCTGTATTATTGATCTTTTTTTGTACCGGTTAAGAGGATACGCCGCAAAAGCGGCGCTTGTTCTCTTCGCTGTCGAAATATTGGCTATATTTATATATTTTATCACATCCGGCATACCCGACGGGTTCAGTGTTCTGTGGATAGCGATGCTGCCGTGCTTCGGCTTGCTTATGTTTGGTATGAGAAACGGCATTCTTATATCTATACTTATGTTTTTGCTGTTAATATTCTTTTTTTGGACGCCTTTTGGCGGCGAATTGCTGATGTATCAATATAACGCCACATTTAAAATGCGTTTTCCGATTTTATATCTTGCGTTTTTCGTGGTTGCTCTTCTTTTTGAAATAATACGTTTACAGGCAATTTCAGCGCTTAAAGAGTCGCGTCAAAAATACGAATTCTTGTGTTTTCATGATACATTAACCGGACTGTATAACCGGTTTTGGCTGCAAACTATCACCGGAAATCAGGACAAGTACCAAATTAAGCCATCGGCTGTCGCTGTTCTTGATATTGATAACTTTAAATACTTTAACGATAACTTCGGTCATCTTAACGGCGACATAGTTATCCGTGAAATAGGGCAGAAAATTTTAGAGACTATGAACGGAAGCGGCGATTTGTGCCGGTGGGGCGGTGATGAATTCCTTATTTTTTTTCACACCGACATTGACGCGGAGACCGTATGCAAAAGAATTGTTGACGCTGTCCGTTCACATGAATTTATTTTTAACGGCGAGCATATGAGTACAACCTTAACAGTAGGTCTCGCCATTGCTCCCGACGGCGGTACCGAAAAAGCGGATGAACTGATTCGTCAGGCTGATATCAATTTGTATTCAGCTAAGGATAAAGGTAAAAACTGTACTGTCAGCTCACAACTGACAGCTTGATATTATAACGACAATCATAGTATAAACTTTCAGGGTTCGACTAAGCCGAACCCTGTTTGCTTTTAAGCGTAAAAAATACGCTATTCTTATATTGTTTTCAGTTTATGTTCAAATATTTTTCTGCTCTTCTGTCATCTGATTTTGAAGTTGTCTTTAGTGTATTACAACCGAAGCATAAATCTTCTGCCAATTCTTCAATCACTTCTTTCAGTTCAAGATCGCGCGTCCATTTTGTGCTTATGGCGTCCATTCCGAGCCATGCTCCGAGGATATTGCCGGCTATTGCGCCGGTGGAATCGCTGTCGCCTTTGTGATTGACAGCGGTGATTATGCATTTATCAAAATTATTGTGATAACGAAGCGCGCAATAAACCGCTATTGCAAGGGCTTCTTCACCAACCCAGCCTTCACCGATACGGTGAATATTCTTTAAATCATCATCATAATTTTCGGACAATTCTATGGCAAGGTTTATTATTGTTGTCAGTTCGTCAATATAGCTTTTACCGCTGTAGATTTCCGCTGTTGTATCGAGAGCTTCCTCAACAATTTGCCTCAGTGTCAAACTGCGCTGAGGATATACACACCGGTGAACAATGTGTGCCAACAAGGCGGCAGGAGTGTAACCAAGCGTATGACCGTGAGTAATAGCAGCAATATCGCCTGCCAGCCTGTCAATTTTTTTAACATCTTCTCCTTCAAAGAAAAGTCCGACCGGCGCAACGCGCATTACTCCGCCGCATCCCTTACTGTTGTTAGCGGCAGGGGAGTCGTCAAAAGCGTCTTTTTTAGCATATAATGCATTAAGACAGGTGATTCCGGGCGCTCGTTGAGAAAACAATTCAGGCACGTTCCATAACCGGGTATAATGATTGTTTTCGTTCCTTGATTTATACACGGTATTTTGTGTCAGCAGCCAGTCCCGATAAGCCGCAGCGACATATTCACTTGGCCGTTTATCGCTGTTATTAAACGCTTTTTCCGCGTCATAGTTAAGCAATCCGCAGGCTGTAAACAGTGTCATTTGGGTATCGTCGGAAATCAGCGCTTTGCCTGTAAACGGATCAAGCGAATAATTTGTGATTCCCTTTTCACCGAATTTATGAAAAATTACTGCTTCACTTTGAAATTCCACTTCATATCCTAAGGCATCGCCTATAGCTCCGCCTATTAAGCTTCCGGTGATTTTTGAAAGGTGTTTTTTTCTTTCCGATTCATTTTTCTGCAAATTATCCAATGCAAATGCCTCCTTTTTATATTTAATACTGTTGAACAAATAAGTATGCTAACATTCTCTTCCCAGGTAAGTATATTTTTATAATATCATATTTAAGATAAATAGGGAAGAGAGTCGCTGAATTTTGGTTATAAAACAGAAAAAGCTTTTAAAATAATTTTTTGAAACAAGCACACTTGTTTGTCATAGTATTGTCACAGTCAGTATGCTATACTAAATCCAACGTAAGGTAAGATGGTTAAAGCATATAAAGCCTTTCAGCCTTGCGGTAAATACTGAAAATAAATGTTAAAAGGTGGAATGCGTATGAAGAAAATTATAGCCCTGTTACTTATAGCGGCTTCGGTATTTGCCCTTGCCTCATGCAGTCAAAGTCAAAAACAGGAGTATCTTAATTCTCTTGTAGAAGATAACGATTTCAGCGGCGTCGTTCTGATGACTGAAAACGGCAGAACGGTTTGCGAGGTTGCCGGAGGTGTTGAAAAAACCAATTCAAATGAGCCGATCACCATAGACACCCGTTTTTGTATAGGATCGGTTTCAAAACAATTTGCCGCCGCGGCAATATTGACATTGCAGCAAGACGGCAAGCTTAACGTAAACGACCGTTTAGAGAAGTATTTTCCGGATTATAAATACGGCAATAAGCTTACAATACAGCATTTGCTGGATATGCGTTCGGGCATTAAGGAGTTTTACGATGTTGAATACATTGATGATGCCTTTACCGAGCTTCCTACGGGCGAGCTGCGCGGAGTTGTTACCAACAACAACAGTGCTGAGGAAAACCAAAAATTACTCGAAGACTGGCTTATGAAACAGCCGCTTGATTTTGAGCCGGATACAAACTTTGACTATTCAAACTCAAACTATTTTCTTTTAGCACGTATAGTAGAAATTGTTTCGGGTGAAAGTTATAATGACTATGTGCATGAAACAATATTCGAGCCGCTCGGCATGAACAATTCATCCTTTATAGATGAGGACGATTTCAGATCAGTTTCTCACCTTGCGGCACCTACAGTTCATCCGCAGACTGTTTATGTCGGCGTCACCATGGGACTCGGAGATATAATTACAAACGCCCGCGATATGGACCGCTGGCTCACCTCGCTGAGAACCAATCAGATCCTTACCGAGGAAAGTGTAAAAATGATGACCACCGATTATACCGAAAGCGATGATCAGGACTACGGCTACGGTATCCGCATGAATGATCTCGGCTTGTTCCACACGGGCTATATCACTACTTATCAGGCAATTGCTTATACAGATCCCGAAAAAGGTGTTAACATTTTTATAGTTACAAACGATGATATAAATCCCGACATTAATGTAATTGATATTTGTTGGGGACTGCTCGAAAAGACCGAAGAAGAAACAAAAGCATAAATATTAAATCCAAATGGAACAGTGCTTTATTAAGGTGCTGTTCTTTTTTGGGCTAAATTTTAGAATAAGCGAATAATAATGTAGTTCAAAGCTATACGATGTACATTTATTTGAAACATGTCATAATGTTGCCAAATTGTAATAATAAGATTAAAAAAATATATAGGAATTTTTCAATTTTTATGTTATAATACCATTGTCGTCCTTTAACGAAAAAGAAAAATGAAACGGAGGCTGTAATTTTGCTGTTCAACTTGTCTTACACAACACTGAATTTCCTGTTTTTTGTGTTGCTGACGATGTTGCTCTATTTTTTATTTCCTGTTAAGAAATATAAATGGACAATACTCTTGGCAGCAAGCGTATTTTTCTATGCCGTCATGGGGTACAAATACGCATTCTTTATTCTGTTCACATCTTTATCCACTTACTTAATTGCGCTGTGGATCGAACGCGTTTCGGCTAAATCCAAAAAGTTGCTAAAGGAAAAAAAGAAGGAATGGGACAGGGACCAAAAGAAAAAATATAAGAATAAAATTAAAACTCAAAAGCGCTTGATTATGACGCTGGCGCTCTTGATAAACTTCGGTATACTTGCATTTTTGAAGTATTATAACTTCTTTGCCGGCAGTTTGAACGATTTGCTCGGAAGTTTCAGCATAGGTTTTTCAATGCCCACGCTTAATCTTATTCTTCCGCTCGGTATTTCGTTCTATACCTTCCAGTCAATGGGCTATATTGTTGACGTATATCGCGAAAAAACCAAAGCTCAGCACAATCCGTTTAAGCTGATGCTGTTTGTTTCTTTCTTCCCTCAAATTATCCAGGGACCGATCAGTATTTACGATCAGCTTGCAGAACAGCTTTTTGAGCCGCATGCCTTCAACTTTACACGCATGAAGCACGGAATGGAGCTAATTGTGTGGGGCTTCTTTAAAAAGCTTATTATCGCTGACAGAGCATATATCCTTATCGGCGCGGTTGAGAAGGATTACGGCAGCTTCGGCGGAACAACGCTTACTTTCACTATTTTGCTGTACGCTATTCAGCTGTACGCCGACTTCTCGGGCGGTATAGATATTTCACGAGGAGTTGCGCAAATCTTCGGCATTGATATGATAGACAACTTCAAACGTCCGTACTTCTCCAAATCCATTAACGAATACTGGCGCAGATGGCATATTTCTCTCGGCGGATGGATGAAGAACTATGTGTTCTATCCGCTTGCAATGTCCAACGCTTTTATCACCGCAAGCAAAAAGATGAAGGGCACACGCTTTGGCAAAACTGCCGCCGGCGCTCACATTTCAAAGGTTCTTCCCACCAGTATCGCTTCGCTTATCGTATTCCTTCTTGTAGGTATTTGGCACGGTGCTGACTGGAAATATGTTGCTTTCGGTTTGTGGAACGGCGTAATCATTATGCTCAGCATTATTATGCAGCCGCTGTTTGACGGCGTTGTAGACAAGCTGCATATCAACCGCAAAAACCCATTCTTTATAGCTTTTCAGATTTTTCGCACTCTGCTTGTAGTGCTCGTAGGTTATGTGTTTGACGTTGCCCCGTCGTTTGAACAGGGTATGCGTACGATCGTCCTGTTCTTTACCGGACAGAATATTAATACCGGTATTGAGGAAATCAGCAAACTCGGTCTGATCCCGCAGGATTATTTTGTTCTGATTATCGCTTCAATAGTTGTGCTTGTTGCCAGCATTATTCAGGAAAGACATCAGGATACAGATATTCGCACAATGCTCGATAACACCCACTTTACCGTGCGCTTTGCAGTTTTGTATATTGCTGTAATGGCTGTAGTAATATTCGGCATCTACGGTTCCGGTTATAACGCCGCGGACTTCGTATATATGCAATTTTAACGGGAGGCGTACTTTAAATGAAATTTAGAAATTATGTTTCACGCACTGTTAAAGTATCTGTATTTTTACTGCTCGTTATGGTTTCATGCTTAATTTTGCAGCACTATTTCCTGCGCAATATGGATCACAACAGTTTGCGTGTTGACGGATTCTATCAGGAAGAGCGAAATTCTCTTGACGTAGTATTTATCGGCGCAAGCGACATTTATACCAGCTTTATGCCGGGAAGAGCCTATGAACAATACGGCTTTACAAGTTATCTTTTAGCTTCGGAGTCAATTCCGTCGGAGGGTGTTAAAACAGCTGTAAAGGAAGTTGTCCGCACGCAGCATCCGGGAATGATCGTAATAGAAGCAAACGCGTTTTTGTACGGCAGTGACAAAAACGAGTCAGATCAGGCTCATATCCACAAGTTCTTTGATAATGTTCCGCTCAGCTTCAATAAGCTTGAATATATCCAAAAGAATGTGCCGATCGATGAAAAGTGGGAATATATGTTTCCGCTGATAAAATACCACAGTCTGTGGACTGAGTATCCCGACCGCTTACATATGATGGCAAGTAACTTTACGCTTGATATCCGCGGATTTAACTACCTCAAGGGCTTCAGTACCACCGCACAGATCCACAAGCCCAAAAAGGCGAGCCTTAACAGTAAGCTTAGTGAAATGAACGAAACCAAAGAGCTTGAACCTTTCCTTAAAAAGCAGCTCACAGAGCTTCTTGATTATTGCGACGAGCAAAAGCTTAAGGTTGTGTTCGTGCGTGCTCCTCACTATGTTACAACTGATACTCTTGACCGCGTAAAGCGTTCAAATAAAATGGCGGAATTTGTAAACAGCCGCGGCTACCACTATTATACATTTGAAGCCGACGCTCCCCGTATAGGAATTGATGATAAGCGCGATTTTTATAACTCGGATCATATGAATGTTTACGGTGCGTTGAAATTTACAGATTATTTAGCCGAAAAAATCCTTTACAGG
Source organism: uncultured Ruminococcus sp. (assembly GCA_902792105.1). Classification (GTDB taxonomy): domain Bacteria; phylum Bacillota; class Clostridia; order Oscillospirales; family Acutalibacteraceae; genus Ruminococcoides. The sequence continues at coordinate 13,087 of CADAYK010000012.1, read as the reverse complement.
GAAGGGCTTGAAGTTGATCCCTTAAACGACGCTCAAATAGAAATGTGGAGCGATACAGTAAAGAAAACAAACCAGTTGTACCGTTACTGCGATGACTTAATGACTAACGGAAACGACCTCGGTGCTCAGGAGGACGTTCTTACGCTTACTTCGCTCGATAATTATTCAAGCGCGCCTCTTGAGGTGAATAGTAAGTAATTAAAACATCAACTCAGAGGAGAAACAACAAAACATGAAATTTCCAAACTCTTATTTATGTGTGAAAAAATTATTCACCGCTGAAATTTTTAATATCATCTCCACAGTATTCCTGCTGGCCGCTTCATTGTTTACCTTTTGTGTAAGCGAAGAGGATAAAACCTCGGCTGAATTCGGAGATACTTTCATTATTACTTGGATTATACTGACGGTTCTCTATGCGTTCTTCAGCGTTATTGCTTTTATCCTGCAGCTTATCGGACTTAACCGGGGACGCAAGGAAGATAAAATGTTCAGAGACGCTATGGCGTTTGTAATTGTATGTATGATGACCACATTGATATTGGTTTTTGTAAGAGGTGTGTTCGGCGATATAGTTTCCACTATTGATATGTTCGCTACATTGTTCGTCCATGTGTATATCATAATGGGTATTTACAGTGTTGCATATCAGCTTGGTTACAAGTCTGTTCAATCACGCGGCAAGGTAACATTCTTTATAATGATAGGAATTTTCGCTTTCGCTATTATCGTTAGTATCCTGCCTGCGTTTATTCCCGATCTTGAAGAACCGCTCAGTTTTGCAGCTCCCATACTCGAATTGCTCGGTCACCTTGTTCTTATTACATATATCGCTATGGGCAAGAAGCTTCTCGGCTCACAGGGACAAATGCATTCTCAGCCTGCATAATACTTTATTCGGCTTATGCAGCGAATAAGAAAACCTTAACAGATTTTACAAACCGGACGGTGTCGAAAAACTGTCCGGTTTGTTTGTTATAATTTAGTGCATATCAACACCTCCTTGTGCAAATTATGTTAATATGTTAATAATACACAAAGTAAAAGTAAAAAATTCTACAGGCTCTTACATAAAACTTTAATACAAGCAATTGTTTTTTTATTGCTGTTATCATATAATTATATTAGACAGCAATAAATCATAATCAGTAGAAGTTGAGAAAAATGACACATTCACCAAAACTAAACAATAACAGTGCTTCACTTTCAAAATATCTTTCTCCCTTGGCCGTATGGGCGTTATCTTTCGGATGCGCGGTTGGCTGGGGTTCTTTCGTGATGCCCGGAACTACTTTTTTGCCTCCGGCAGGTCCCGCAGGCGCTGTAATCGGTTTGTTTATCGGCGCGGGAATAATGTTCTTAATAGCAGCAAATTATCATTTTATGATAAAACAACATCCCGGTCCGGGCGGTTCATACACCTTTGTGAACAAGGCGCTCGGAAGTGATCACGGTTTTTTATGTTCATGGATGCTTATCCTTACATATTCAGCTATTATCTGGGCAAATTCAACGGCTCTTTCTTTGATAGTTCGCTATTTATTCGGAGACATTCTTTGCTTCGGATTTTCCTATAAAATAGCAGGATATACTATCTATTTCGGTGAAGTGCTTTTATCGGTTTCAGTGGTGGTTCTTACCTGCCTGATTTGTATATCCGGAAAAAAAATCACAAAATGGTTCCAAATTATTTCCGCAACTCTTCTGTTCTGCGGAATATCGGTTTGTTTTATATTTGTGTTAATCAATAAGGGAGGATTCTCGTCACTTAAACCTGCTTTTTCACAAAGCGGCAGTCCTTCTGCGCAAATAATCGGAATCGTTATCCTTGCGCCCTGGGCTTTCATAGGCTTTGAATCTATTTCGCACTCTTCAAGCGAGTTCAAGTTTTCAGTCAAAAAAAGCCTTCCGATTATGGTGGCAGCGCTTATAACAGGCGCGCTTGCTTACGTAATGCTCACAATCTGCGCGGCGCTTGCGGTACCGGACGGTTTTAGCAACTGGGGAGATTACCTTGCTTCGCTGACCACCCTTGAGGGAATAAAAGGTCTGCCGACTTTCTATGCTGCAAGTAAGGCTATGGGCTCAAGCGGTTTGCTTATTCTCGGTATTTCGGCTTTTTGCGGAATAACAACGGGACTTGTCGCCAATTATGTGGCGCTCTGCAGAATCATTCACGCTTTGTCAAAAGATGACATACTGCCTAAGAGTATCGGAAAAATATCAAAAAAGGGTATTCCGTCAAGAGCAGTTATTGCTGTAGCAGTTGTTTCGTGTATTATCCCGTTGTTCGGACGTACTGCTATCGGATGGATTGTCGACGTAACAACCATAGGCGCCACATTAGTTTACGCATATATTTCGATTTCAGCCTTTGTTTCGGGCAAAGCGCAAAAAAGTAAGCTTTATATTTTCACCGGGTTTCTCGGCGCTGTTTTTTCGATAATATTTGTCGTGTTGTATCTGCTTCCCGGATTATGGTCAAAAAGCAGGCTTGCAAGCGAATCTTACCTTATTCTGATACTGTGGTGCGTAATCGGAATGATAGTGTTCCGTATAATTGTCCAGCGTGATACAACAAGGCGTTTCGGTAAAAGCGAAATAGTATGGATCATTCTGTTCCTGATAATATTGATTGTGTCTATGGTTTGGATCAATCAGGTTATCACCGAAGAAGCAACAAAATTTATTCAGGATTTCAAAGACTTCAGCGCTAAGGAATCACAGTCAGTTTTTCCGGGACTTCAATCGGAAAAACAAATTATCGGTGATTCCAATGATTATATATTATCAAATATTAATGATTTTAAAGTACGTGTTCTTAGTAATATTATTATTCAGATGTTAATAATATTTGCGTCGCTGTCGGTTATTTTCAGTATATACTCTGTAATTAAAAAGCGAGAAAAGCAAATTGAATCGGAACGTTTGCTTGCCGAGGAAAGCAGCAAGGCAAAAAGCACCTTCCTTTCAAATATGAGTCACGATATACGCACTCCGATGAACGCTATTACCGGTTACACCGCGCTTGCGTTGAAAGAGGATGATATATCGGATAATGTTCGGGATTACCTTGAAAAAATAGATATTTCAGGCAAACATCTGTTGTCAATAATCAACGACATTCTCGATATGAGCAGGATTGAAAGCGGAAAAATGAGCCTTAATACCGCTCCGGCTGATTTATGCCAAATTTTTGATGAGGCATATGATATTTTTGCAATGCAGATGAAAGCCAAAAACATCAGTTTTACCGTTGACAGCACCGGCGTTCGGGATCGGTATGTAATATGCGATAAAAACCGCATTAACCGGATTTTACTGAATCTGTTGTCCAATGCCTGCAAATTTACTCCCAATAACGGCACTGTTAAGGCCACGCTGCTGCAAACGGGAAAAACCGGTGAAAACGCATCATATCAGTTTATAGTTGAGGATACGGGAATCGGAATGAGTCCTGAATTTGCCGAACGCATTTTTGATGCGTTTGAACGGGAACGCAACCTTACCGTAAACCAGATACAGGGAACCGGACTCGGAATGAGCATTACAAAAAATTTTGTCGAGCTAATGGGCGGAACCATAGATTTAAAAACCGAAAAGGGAAAGGGATCAAAGTTTACCGTATCACTGACATTTAAGTTAGCCGACGAAAACGAAGTAGAAATGCTCAACTCCAATAAAACCGAACAGATTTCCAAGCATGATTTCACGGGAATAAAGCTTCTGCTTGCTGAGGACAACCCTATAAACAGTGAAATTGCAACGACGATCCTTTCTCAGAAAGGTTTTGAAACAGATACCGCGGAAAACGGCAGCATTGCTTATGATATGATTTGCAATGCAGACGAGGATGAGTATAAGCTCATTCTTATGGACATTCAAATGCCCGTTATGAACGGTTATGATGCAACGAGAAAAATACGTGCTCTCCCGGGTAAAAAGGGCAGGATTCCGATCATCGCCATGACGGCAAATACCTTTGAAACAGATCGTGAGGACGCTTTTAATGCCGGCATGAACGCACATGTCGCAAAGCCGTTCAAGCCCGAGGAGCTTATTGACGAGATTGAAAGGCAATTATTTGACTGATATTTTGTATTTTTTATTGACATTACGGCAAAATCAGTTATAATAGAGTGTAACTGAAAATTTTTTTACAATGTTTTTATTGTAACGACAGTTCGTTTGCGCCATCCTGTCGAAAAACAAATACCAGGGCATCCGTGTGTATTATACACTTTTATTTGTTGTGTCATATTTTATTATATTTGTTCCGATATAATCATAACATACAAGGATGCGTCTGCTTTTGGCAGGCGCATTTTTGAGGTGAAAATAATGTACAGCTTAAAAACCTCCGCAGCTTTTGACAGTGCTCATTTTTTGAAAGACTACAGCGGAAAATGTTCAAACATCCACGGCCACCGATGGAAAATTGAAGTTGAAATCAGCGGTGAAAGCCTGCAGCGGCAGGGAGAAAAACGCGGTATGCTTATTGATTTCAGCGACATAAAAAAAGCCGTAAAAGCCTTGGCTGATGAATTTGACCACTGCCTGATCATTGAAAAAAATTCTTTAAAAGAAAATACATTAAGTGCTTTAAAAGAAGAACAATTTAAAATCATTGAGCTTCAGTTCAGACCGACCGCCGAAAACTTCGCTTATTACTTTTTTAATTGTTTAAAAACCCGTTTTCCGGTAAGCTGTGTAACCGTGTATGAAACTCCAAACAATTTGGCGTCCTATAAGGAGGAAAACAATGCTTCCTGTTGTTGAAAAATTCATTAGTATAAACGGAGAGGGCGCTCATGCAGGCGAGCTTGCTGCATTTATCAGGTTCAAAGGCTGCAATTTGAGTTGTTCTTACTGCGATACAAAATGGGCAAACACTAATCATACCGTCTGCGACTTTCAAACTCCCGAAAGCCTTGCCAAATGGGTAAAAGATAAAAATGTATGCAATGTTACCCTGACAGGCGGCGAACCCTTACTGCAGAGAGATATATCAGAGCTTATTGAGCTTTTAACGTTGCAGGGAAACCGTGTTGAAATTGAAACAAACGGCAGCGTTGCTTTGGACGAGTATGCCGCCATGGAAAACCGTCCGGTATTCACAATGGACTATAAGCTTGAGTCAAGCAATATGGAACGTTTTATGCAAAAAGATAACTTCTCCTTGCTTGAACCGAGCGATACCGTAAAGTTTGTAGCAGGCAGTCTGTCCGATCTTGAAAACGCCCTTGAGATAATCAAAAGGTATTCGCTGTTGACAAAATGCCATGTGTATTTCAGTCCGGTTTTCGGTAAAATCGAACCCTCTGAAATTGTAGATTTTATGGTCGATAATAATCTAAATCATGTAAGGCTCCAGCTTCAGATGCACAAGTTTATTTGGGAGCCGAACAGAAAAGGAGTTTAGAATATGGATACAAAGGCTATTGAACGCCATGTTCTTGGAATATTAGAGGCAATAGGTGAGGATCCTAACAGGGAAGGTCTGCGCGAAACACCGCGCCGTGTAGCAAAGATGCTTGAAGAGGTGCTCGAGGGAACCGCCTACAGCAATCAAGATATTGCAAAAATGTTCGGTAAAACCTTTACAAACGAATATCCGGGTTCAGATAACGCGGTTGTTATGAAGGATATTACAGTTTTTAGTTACTGCGAGCATCACCTTGCCTTAATGTATGACATGACAGTTAATGTCGCCTACATTCCTCACGGAAAGGTGCTTGGTCTGAGCAAGATCGCGCGAATTTGCGACATGGCGGCAAAACGCTTGCAGCTTCAGGAACGCCTCTGCCAGGATATTGCCGAAATTATATCGGAAGCTGCCGAAACGCCTGACGTTGGTGTTGCCATCAGCGGATGTCACAGCTGTATGACAGCAAGAGGGATCCGCAATGCTTCTTCAAAAACCGTAACAACAACATTTTTCGGAGAGTTTAAAAACAACTCAGAGCTCCGCGATTTGGTAAAATTTGAAGATATGAAGGTGACCGGCTGATATGAAAGCACTTGTATTATTCAGCGGCGGCATCGACAGCACTACCTGCCTTGCAATCGCCGTAAAAAAATACGGCAGCCACAATGTGATCGCTCTTTCGGTAAGCTACGGTCAAAAGCATAACAAAGAACTTGAAGCCGCAAAAAAAATAGCCCGGTATTACCGGGTGGTTCATAAAGAGCTTGATTTGGCTAAAATATTTGAGGGCAGCAACTGTTCGCTTCTTTCCGGTTCTTCGGATGATATACCCAAGGAAAGCTATTCCGAACAGTTAAAACAAACCGGAGGAGCACCTGTTTCAACCTATGTTCCGTTTAGAAACGGTTTGTTTTTGTCAACCGCGGCAAGCATTGCGCTTTCAAACGGCTGCAGCGAAATTTATTACGGTGCACACAGCGATGACGCCGCAGGCAATGCTTATCCCGATTGCAGCCGTGAGTTTAACGACGCTATAAACAGCGCTGTATATATCGGAAGCGGAAAACAGCTAAAAGTTTTGGCTCCGTTTGTCGGAATGACTAAAGCTGATGTAATAAAGACAGGTACTGAACTCGGGGTGCCGTATGAGCTGACATGGAGTTGCTATGAAGGCGGAGAAAAGCCGTGCGGAGTGTGCGGAACCTGCCGCGACAGAATAGCGGCATTTGCCGCGAACGGCTTAAAAGACCCTGTTATGAACGGAGAATAATTATGAGCGGAAGAACGGAAAATGAAAAGGGAAGCATTTCGCTTCTCGGCAATCAGCATACAAAATACAGCACGGACTATTCACCCGAAGTTCTTGAAACATTCCCGAATAAGCATAAGGAAAATGATTACTTTGTAAAGTTTAACTGTCCCGAGTTCACTTCGCTGTGTCCCATTACAGGACAGCCTGACTTTGCCGCAATTTATATTTCATACATTCCCGATAAGATAATGGTCGAAAGCAAATCTTTAAAACTATATCTTTTCAGCTTTAGAAATCACGGGGATTTTCACGAGGATTGCGTCAACATAATCATGAAAGACTTAATTAAACTGATGGATCCGAAGTATATTGAGGTGTGGGGAAAGTTTATGCCCCGCGGCGGAATATCAATTGACCCTTACTGCAATTACGGAAAACCCGGAACAAAGTGGGAAGAGCTTGCGTGGAACAGACTTGCCAATCACGATATGTATCCGGAAACAATAAACAACAGATAAATTTTCAGGCTGACTCAATTACAGAGTCAGCCTGATTTTTGGTTTCTAATTACATATAAAAGTATTAAATGTCTAAATCAATAACGCAATGCTCGGAAGCATTAACGACAAGTGTGTTATTATGCTGCATTTTTTGAGGAATTCCATGACTGTAATTCCTGTGGATATGACCGTGTACAAATAACTTAGGCTCATATTTGTCAATTACGGAATTGAAGCACTCAAATCCGCGGTGCGTAACGGTATCAAAATCATTAAGATGTCTTGCCGGAGCATGGGTAACCAACACGTCAATACCTTTTTTGCGAAAAAGCTTAAATTTTAGCTTCCTTATCCTTCTTTTCATCTGCCGTTCGGTATACATATATTTTCCGTCACGATACCTGAAACAACCGCCAAGTCCCATTATCCGGACACCTTTATATTCAAAAATGTCGTCGTCAATGCACACACAGCCCTCGGGTTCACGTTTAAAATGGTCGTCATGGTTTCCGTGAACAAAAACAAGCGGACATTTTGCCATTGTTACAAGAAATTCAAGATATGCAACCTCTAAGTCGCCGCATCCGATTATCAAATCAAAGCCGTTAAGCTTTTCAGGTGAAAAATAATCGTAAAAATATTTGGATTCAATATCTGAAACTGCCAATATTTTCATTTTATTCTCCCGGATTTTCCCCGTTTTCATTTGCGGAGCTTGATTTTTGCGATTCGTCCGCGTCAGCTTCTGTTTTCTTACTTTCTTTTTCCTGAGCTTTTTCAACTCCGGCAGTATCTACTGTGGCTTTGCCCATGGGAGAGAGCTCCTCGTATTTAGGCAGGGTGCCGACAACGTTATTAACCAGATAATCCATATTGATAATCTGCTCAAGACTAAGTGACTTTTCATCTTCACCGATCAGTTCGCCGTTTTGAGTATAGACGGGAGACAGAAAAGGCATACATATATTATTGATTATACTTTCCTTTAAAAAGTCAGCCAAACGCCTTGAGGCAAGACCAAGCTCAGGCGAATACTCAATATCGACTACTCCTGCCGACATACCCCAATAATAGTTAAGTGCTTTATTGCTTTTTTCGTATTCGGTCTGCATAGTCTTGTTAAATACTCTGCGCAGTATTTCCTCATAATAAACATCCCATTTCCAGACGGGATTAGCAAGCAGCATTCTCGCGTCACCACTTATATATGAAAGCCCGAAGCTTTCGCGTGTATCTTCCAAAAATTTAGCGGTATCCTGGGTACTGATTAAATGAATATCTCGTTCAAGCAACGATCTTGTGGCTTCTTTAGCTCCTTTTGTAGCTGACCACTCAAGATAAACTACAGACCTTGGATTCGTCATTTGGGCGCCGAGAGCAAAAGCGTTGATTCCGGCTATTTGTCCGTAAATGGGATAATCGCAAACATATCCGAGTTCTCCGCTTGAGGACAGCGAACCCGCAAGAGCGCCGAGGATAAACTTTGCCTCATACATTCTTGTGTAATAGGTACGGATGTATCTGTGTGATTTATTTAACGAGCAGTTCATTATAACAATATCGGGATTCTCGACAGCCGCTCTCAAGCTTGCTTGAGTAAACCTCGGCGAGGTTGTAAAAATCATGGTATAGCCTTCGTCGATTGCCTGTTCTATTACAGACAAAGGGTTGTCATCCTGCATAGCGTTAGGAAATGCTTTTGTTTCGATTTTATCATCAAAAACCTTTTGAACGTGAAGTCTTCCTTCCTCGTGACCGTGAACCCATCCCGAACGCTCGGGCGTTCCGTCGTAAAGAAAGGCTACCTTCAATACAGCAGGAGTGGGAGGGGACAGCACCCTTGAAAGAACTCCCGGCTTTTTTTCTTCCGGCGGTTCAAGCTTGAGCTCTATGGGTTCTTCATCCTCTTGAAGGGCAACTTCCTCCCACATTCTGCTCAGGTTCTTTTTAATGTCATCGGTTTGGGTTTTTTTCAGCTCTTCATAACCGTAAACCTTTATATAACTTAACATTGCGTCGCCTACGGTAGATTGAAGCTTGGCGCCGCCGTTTGAAAGATAAGCTTTCTTAAAGTAATAATATACTCCGGAAAACTCGTTTCTTTCGTCATCAGACCACTCGTCGTGAGCACCTTTTCCGAGGTACTTTAAAAGCTCGGGAAAGCTGCCTTTTTTGCTGAATTCAATGAAGTTGATTTTACTGTATTTATAAAACTCGGTAAACTCGTCATAAATCTCGATTTTTTCATCGCTTACGGTGCCTTTTTCCGGCATGATACGAGTTACGTTGCCTACAATGGTAACAGCGTCAAAGAACTTAAGAACACTTACGCGCTTGTTGCCTTCTTCAACATAAAATCTGTTTAAGTACTCATATGCTTTGATCGGTTCACGAATACCTTCGTTTACATGAGCCTGACAAAGCCGTTCCCACTTGTCTGCAAATTCGGTTCCTTCATCCAAGATAGGCATAAAATTCGGTGCGAAAGCGTTAACTCTGCTTTTGGTTTTTGTGCCTATAATAAGCTCCGCAGGTATCTGAACCAAACCCAAATCGACACCCGAAACAAAAGCTTTTGTAGAAACAATGTCCTCAAGTACAGGCAAGCTTGTATCTTCTCCTCTGGATTTACGTGATTTTATTTCTTTTTGACCTTGCTTTAATGCGTCTTTATAATATAACTCAGCCATATTTAATCCTCCGAATAGACAAATACCTTATAATTAAGTATAATACAACAATTTAAGATTGTCCACAGATAATTTTTGAGGTTGAAAAATTTGTGAAACAGGTATATAATTTATGGAAAAAAGAAATCAGATTTGGAGTTGAACAGATATGGAATTATTTGAAGGCCGCCCCGAAAATACGGAAAACAGGGAAGACCGTGAGTTAAGAGTATATGATTTCCTTGATGATCTCGGGATCAAGTATTACATAACAGACCACGATGCAGCGGAAAACATGGAAGTATGCAAAGCGATCGACGAGATTCTCGAAGCTAAAATATGCAAGAATCTTTTTCTTTGCAACCGCCAAAAGACCGTTTTTTACCTGCTGCTAATGCCCGGAGACAAACCATTTAAGACCAAGGAGCTTTCATCGCAGATAAACTCGGCAAGGCTTTCTTTTGCTTCACCTGACAAAATGCTTGAATACCTTGACGTCAAGCCCGGCGCCGTAAGCGTTATGGGACTGATTAACGATAAGGACAACACTGTAAGACTGCTGATTGATGAAGATATTTTGAAGGACGAATACATCGGCTGCCATCCGTGTGTTAATACTTCAAGCATTAAAATAAGAACAGAAGATTTGATAAAAGGATTTCTTCCTTCGGTCGATCATGCTTACACTACAGTAAAGCTTATCGGAGAATAAAACATTACATGGATGAAAGGCACGCTTCGGCGTGCTTTTTTGTTTTACCAAAATAGGGAATAGGTTATTCGCTCTTAACAAAATTTTCTATACCCAAAACATAATCTGCGGAAACCCGGTACAAACAACACAGCGCGATCAAATGCTTGATCGGAAGCTCCCGCTTTCCGCTTTCATACTTGCTGTACTGTTCCTGCCTTGTGTGAAGTATAAAGGCAATTTGCTCCTGGGTAAATCCGTTTTCAATTCTCAGCTTTTTTAGTCTTTTATAATAATCCATGCCGAATCTCCTTATATTACAATCTGTATAATTTACCTTTCAACATTATTATAACATGTTGATATGTCTGTTTGCAACTAATTTTTATGTTGACATTATTGTTAATAACTTAAAACCGAATTATACAAAACGGTTTTTGAATGTGGAAACTTGAATTTTTGCAAGATAAAAATGCAGGAAATTTCAAAAAATAAGCGCTTTATTCGGGTAAAATCCTGCAAAACAGCCGTTTTTCACCTCATGCAAGAAAATCTTTTGAATTTTTTTTAAAAAAACTTGCAAAAATACTTGCAAATTCAATAAAAGTATAGTATTATAGTAACGTTGTTGAAAGAAACAGTTTGCAGCCTTGCAAATAGTTACTAATCAACACTAATTATTGTTTATAGTTTTATATAATTTTTAAGGAGGACACAAATCATGTCATATGTAAGCGAACAACTTGAACTGTTGAAAGCTAAGAATTCAAACGAGCCCGAGTTCATCCAGGCTGCTACAGAAGTTCTTACTTCACTTGAGCCGGTATTTGAGGCTAACCCCAAATATCAGGAAAACGGTATTCTTGAAAGAATCACCGAACCCGAAAGAGTAGTAATGTTCAGAGTACCCTGGGTTGACGACAACGGCAAGGTTCAGGTTAACCGCGGTTTCCGTGTTCAGTTTAACAGTGCTATCGGACCTTATAAGGGCGGTCTCAGACTTCATCCCTCAGTAAACCTCGGTGTTATTAAGTTCCTCGGTTTTGAGCAGATCTTTAAGAACTCTCTCACAGGACTTCCCATCGGCGGCGGTAAAGGCGGCTCAGACTTTGATCCCAAGGGTAAGAGCGACAACGAAGTAATGCGTTTTTGCCAGAGCTTCATGACCGAGCTTTGCAGACATATCGGTGCCGACACCGACGTACCCGCAGGTGACATCGGTACAGGCGCTCGTGAAATCGGATACCTTTTCGGTCAGTATAAGAGAATTAAGAACGTATACGAAGGTGTTCTCACCGGTAAAGGTCTTAACTGGGGCGGTTCGCTTGCAAGAACAGAGGCTACAGGCTACGGCTTGCTTTACCTTACAAATGCTATGCTCAAGGACAACGGCAAGACTCTTGAAGGCGCAACAGTTTGCGTATCAGGTGCAGGTAACGTTGCGACATATGCTACCGAAAAGGCTACACAGCTTGGTGCTAAGGTTGTTACATTGTCTGATTCAACAGGTTGGATTTATGATGAGGACGGCATTGACCTCGATGCTATTATCGAAATCAAGCAGGTTAAGAGACAGAGACTTTCAGAGTACACAAAGTACAGACCCAACGCAAAATATACAGAGGGCAAGTTTGATTGGTCAATCAAGTGTGATGTCGCGCTTCCTTGCGCTACTCAGAACGAGCTTAACGAAGAAGACGCTAAGAGACTTATCGCTAACGGCTGCTTCGCGGTTGCCGAGGGCGCTAATATGCCTACTACTCTTGAGGCTACAAAGCTTATTCAGGAAGCAGGACTTCTGTTTGCTCCCGGTAAGGCTGCTAACGCAGGCGGCGTAGCTACATCAGCTCTTGAGATGAGCCAGAACTCACAGAGACTTTCATGGACATTTGAAGAGGTTGACGCTAAGCTTAAGAATATCATGGAGAATATCTACAAGAATATTTCAGAAGCTGCCAAGAAGTACGGCTATGAAGGCAACTACGTTGTAGGCGCTAACATCGCAGGCTTTGAAAAGGTTGCTGATGCTATGATTCAGCAGGGTGTTTGCTGATTAATTTGTTTTCCTAATATCTTTTCCCATAAAAAACAGCAGTCGGATGTGAAAGTCCGGCTGCTGTTTTTGTGTTGACAATTATAATACAAAGTGATATAATCTTAAAAATAAAAAAGGAGGTATATAATGAAGCATTTAGGAACAAAAACTCTTGAAACAAAACGACTTATTTTAAGAAAAACTATAGATTCCGATGTTCAGCCTATGTTCAATAACTGGGCTAACGACGAACGCGTCACAAAGTTCTTAAATTGGAAACCATATACTTCAGCCAAAGAACTTGAAGATACTTATCATAAATATCTTATGGAAAGTCAGAAAAACAAAGATTTTTATGATTGGAAAATCGTTCTAAGATCCATTGGAGAACCGGTCGGAGCAATAGGAGCGGTTAATTTGCGCGAGGATATCGGCGAAGTCGGAATAGGGTATTGCTTAGGATATAATTGGTGGCACCAAGGCATAATGACAGAGGCGCTTTCGGAAGTAAT
>CADAYK010000011.1 GCA_902792105.1 uncultured Ruminococcus sp. | reverse complement strand
AAGCCAGAGGAAATTTTCGCAAAAATCCAAAAAATAATGAAGGTTGCGTTAGTAAAAAAGTATTTTTGGGTTCCGATCGTTGCCGCTATTGTGCTTATTTTGTTTGTTTCAAGTGTGGTAAGAAGTATATCCGACAGTATTTCAAGGGATAATCAACAAGCTTCGTATACTTACTCAACGGAGTTACCGGAAACCGTGAAAGAGGAGGAAGCAGCTTATGAAATTGAAAGTTCGGATTCGGAGGAAATCACGGATACCGAGACAGCAGCTGCCGCGGAAAATGAGACCGAAGCCGACAGCAGCGGCGAATTGAGCAGTTCAGTCAAAAGTTTAAAAAATATAAGCAGCGGGGCAAAAGAGCAGTTTTCGGACAGTGACAGTAAGTATGATATTTCAAAGGGCAAAGCTAAGAACGCTTTTGAAGATTACGGTGCGGAGGAGTATCCGAACGGCTTTAAGTGTCACTGGATACTGAAAAACTACAAAACCGTACAGCGTTCCGACGGTTCATGGTTCTTTACTGTGGGCGTAACGATTAAAGATGACGACGGAAAAAAACAAGATTTGACAGCCGAGGGCACAGTTTACGGCAGTAATGAAAGCCCACAGGTAAAGGGCTTTAAGGTATATTAAAAAGGAGAATGTTATATGAAAAAAACAAGGAAAATTATTTCGTTGATTCTTGCGGCGGCGTTGGCGGCAAGCGTGCTGTGCGCCTGCGGAGGAAAGGAAGAGAACAAGGAAAAGAATGAAAGTCAGTTATCTGAAATCGTAACTGCCTCCGCAGAAGAAACAACAGAGGAGAAAACCGAGAAAGAAGAAGAAACCACGAAAGAGGAAGAAACCACGAAAGAGGAAGAAACAACTAAAAAAGCTGAAAGCTCGACCGCGGAGGAAACCACAAAGGCTGAAGCCACAACTGCCGCCGAAAAAGAAACCGAAGCCGACCGCAGCGGTAACTTAAGCAGCGCAATTAAAAGTATTAAGAATATAGCCGACGATGCAAAAGAGCTGTTTTCGGATAACGACAGTAAGTATGATATATCAAAGGACAAGGCTAAGGACGCCTTTGAAGATTACGGCAAGGAGATGTATCCGGAGGGATTTAAATGTCACTGGATACGGAAAAATCATAAAACCAAACATCGCTCCGACGGCTCATGGTATTTTAAAGTGGGCGTAACGATCAAGGATGACGAAGGGAAAAAGGAAGACGCAACTGCTGAGGGCACAGTTTACGGCAGTAATAAAAGCCCGCAGGTCAAGGGCTTTAAAGTATATTAAAAAGGAGAATGTTATATGAAGAAAACAAGAAGAATATTATCGTTGATTCTTGCGTCGGTGCTGGCGGCAAGCGTGCTGTGCGCCTGCGGCAAGAAGGAAGAAAGCTCTTACTATTCGAGCAGCTCATATGAGTACACCGAAGAACCTACAACAGCGGCTCAAGAAGTAAAAATACCCGTGTCGGATAAGGAATGCAAGGGGAATTATTATGATGTTTGCGAAAGCTTTGAAAAAGCCGGTTTCGCTAATGTAAAAGTCGAAGGCTTAGAAGATTTGCTCAGCAAGGATAAGACAAAGGACGAACAAATTTCAGAGGTTACTGTTAACGGCAAAAAAAGTTTTAAAAAGGGCGACAAGGTGATGTCTGACGTTGAGGTGGTAATAAAATATCATTCGATGAAAACCGTATATATGCCCTTTGACGCAGATGAAGCTGAAGGCATGGATTATGAGGACGCGGTTACTCAACTTAAAGATAAGGGCTTTACCAACATAAGCACAAAAGCTGTTGAGGACAGCAGCAAGGATCAGGATTCTGTAAAAAGTGTGTCGGTTAACGGTAAAACAGATTATGAAAGCTATTCAAGTTTTGTTGCAGACGCAAAAATCGTAGTTACATATTACACAAAGCCCAAGAAAACCGAAAGCAAGCAGGAAAGTAAGCAGGAAAGCAAATCTGAAAGCAGCGATTCAAACTTTGATTTGTTTTCAAGCGCGGTTTCAAAGGTCGCCGAGGATACGGTAACACCGTCGTTCAAGGAGTATATGGACAGCTACGAAGAGTTTATGGATAAGTATATTGAACTTTTGAAAAATTATAATAGCGATCCTATGAAGTATCTGTCGGAATATATGGAATATATGGAGAAGCTTTCCGAGTTCAGCGAAAAGATTGATTCATATAACGAGGACGATATGTCAGCAGCAGACTGGCTCTATTATCTTGAAGTAACAGAACGCGTGAACAAAAAGCTTGCGGAGGTGAAATAATATGAAATGTCCGATGTGTCATTGTGAGGTTTTGGGCAGACCGACTCAGTGCAGTGACTGCGGTTACCGCTTTACAAGGTCGGATTTTGAAAAAATAAAGGAACAGCCGGTTGAAGATCAGCAGGTAGCCTCGGGTGATGTGTTTTGTACATTAAACGGAGTTTTGGGTGTGCTCAACATTGTTCTGCTGTTTTTCCCGATTGTTTCTAATTACGGAATGTCCTACAATCTGTTCGGATTGTTGGGTGAGGTTTCAAAATACGGCGGAAGTTATGTGTCGGCAGGTTTAACCCTATATTACGTTTTTTTGGTTATCATGGCGATTCTTGGTATAATTTTTGTTACAACATCATTTTCAAAGGTAAGAGCTTCGGGAGGAATCGGAATTGCTTCCTCAATTGTTACATTTTGGGTTTTGCATAGTTTAAGGTCAAACCTCAGCTCCAGCGTGATAACATTTGCAGGGCACGCAATTGTCATAATTCCGTTTATTACTTTAGTTTTTTCAATAGTCGTACTGGTTTTGCAAAAAAATAAATAAAGGCAACACCGCACAATTCACGGCGCATGCCCTGCTTTATTACAAATAAAAATTTACCCTAATTCTATTGCCACGACTGCGGTTTTGTGGTATAATATATATAATTAAATTATGTATATTTTAAAAATTTAGGAGGTAATCACAAATGGAATTCTCTAAGACAAGGCAACGGTTTGGTTACGGCGCCGCAGACATGGCGAGCAACCTGATCTGGCCGATGATTTGTACGTATTTGACGGTATATTACAACAGACTCGCTTTTACTGGACGCTACGGCTATTGGCGTTATAACCCTGGTTTCTAAGATCATCGACGCAGTTACCGATGTTCTTATGGGAATTATTGTTGATAAAACCAAGTTTAAAGGCGGAAAATGCCGGCCGTATTTTATTATCGGCGCAATACCGCTTGCTGTTTTTTCTGTTCTTACTTTTTCTCTTCCCTCAATGGTTTCAAATAACCAGGTTTTGCGGATCGCGCTTGCGTTCATTACCTTTAACCTTGTGAGCACCTGCTACACAATAGTAAACACTCCGCTTTCCGCTATTCTGCCGAGCTTGTCATCAGACCAGAGCGAGCGCAATATCCTTGTTACCTTCCGCATGGTCATGGCGGCTGTCGGCAGCTTCTGCGTAACATTTTTTGCGCCCATGCTTATCAACTTTTTCAGTGCTGACGGCGACGGAACCGATGAACTGTTTACATACGCGTGGACGATCGGCATTTTCGCGATTGCGGCTGTTTTGCTCTTGGGCTTCGCCTACGCAAATACCCGTGAGGTCGTTAAGCCCATTAAGGAAGACAAGATAAGCGTTAAGGACGGACTTAAGGCGGTTAACGGTCAGTACATTTTGTTTGTAATCACCATGTTTATATATTTACTCGGATTTGCCGTTAAGCAGGCGGGCGTGGTATATTTTTATAAGTATTGCATAGGCGATCAAAACGGAATGACCGCCGCCACGTTGATATCGATCCAGGCTATCGCCACATCTGTAAGTATGGTTGTCGGTCAGCTTACAATTCCGTTCTTCTGCAAGATCATGGGCAAGAAAAAATCTTCGATTTTGATGAATGTTATCGCTTTAGCAGGTAATGTGGTGTTTATCCTGTGCGGAGCCAATGTTCCCCTGCTGCTTGTCGGCACGGCGCTTGTTTGGTTCCCGCTGGGCTATCTTATGGGCATGAGATTTGCTCTTCTTGCCGACGTTGTTGAGTACAGCGAATTGAAATCGGGTATCCGCGCGGCAGGCATTTTGTCGTCGCTTGACAGCTTCCTCGCCAAGCTTGCATTCGGTCTGAATGTTACGATCATTCTGACACTGATGAGCATAGGCGGTTATGACGCAACCGCAGAGGCGGCACAGACTCCCGAAGCAAGGCTGTTTATACAGATCGGCTTTATAGGCGTGCCTATTATATGCCTGATCGCCACAATTATACTCTTTATGTTCTTCAGGTTTGACAAGGAGCTTCCGAAGATGAAAGAAGAATATGAGGCAAAAAAGTTAAAGGCAGCCAAGTGATTTAGCTGCTGCCGCATATTATTAAAGTTAAAGGAACACAAAGTCGGTGACGATGTGTTCCTTTTTGCTTTACAGAATACTTCTTCGTCCGCCGGTGCTTTTTGTTGTAAAAACAAATGATTTTTGATAAAATAAAAAGTGATTATTAACTGTAGGGAAAAGGGACTTATATGCATTATGTAAAAGCAAAGGGGATCCTGTCGCCAAGCAACGGGATGAATATATACCGGGGCTGTTCACACGGCTGCATTTACTGCGATTCACGCAGCAAATGTTACGGCATGAACCACGCGTTTGAGGATATAGAGGTTAAAGAAAACGCAATTGAGCTGCTTGAAGGCGCTTTGCGGCGAAAAAGAAAACGCTGCATGATCGGCACCGGGTCAATGAGCGACCCGTATATTCCGCTTGAAGCACGGCTGGAGTATACAAGAAGGGCGCTGCTGCTGATTGAAAAATACGGCTTTGGTGTTGCGCTCCAAACAAAATCCTGTCTTGTGCTGAGGGATCTGGATGTATTAAAAAGAATAAACGGCAAAACAAAAGCCGTAGTTCAGATGACTCTGACAACGGCTGATGAAGCATTGTGTAAAATAATTGAACCTGATGTAAGCACCTCGAAAGAGCGGTTTGAAGCGCTTAAAATCCTCCGCGATAACGGAATACCCACGGTTGTGTGGCTGTGTCCCGTTTTGCCTTACATTAACGACACGCGTGAGAATATACGGCAAATTTTGGAGATGTGCGTTGAAGCAGAGGTGCGCGGAGTAATTTGCTTTGGAATGGGACTGACCTTGCGCGAGGGTAACCGCGAGTATTTTTACCGTCAGCTCGACAAAAGCTTTCCGGGACTGAAGGAGCGGTATGTGCGTGAATTCGGATATCAATATGCTGTAAACAGCCCCCGAAGCAATGAATTGATGAGATCGTTTCACCGTGTGTGCGAGGCAAACGGTATAATGCACGACAACGATCAAATTTTTGAGTATATGCACCGTTTTGAGGAAAAGAACGCGCCTCGCCAGCTCAGCTTGTGGGACTGACTTTATTTGATTTCGCTTTCAAGAACCTGTTTGATTGCGCTGCCGAGTATTTTTTCGGCGTCGTTTCCTGCTATGTCGAGCATTTCTGCTTTAATTAGGAAGGTTTCGGGAATGCCGAAAAAGTTTTTCGCCAAGTTTTCAATATAGCCGTAGCTGTAGGCAGGCTCGTAGGGACCGCCTGCTGTGGTGACGTAGTAAAGGGCTTTTGCTTTGCACAAGCCTATAGGCGATCCGTTTGCGCCGTATTCCGAAACAATGCCGGTGACGTAGATGTTTTCGATGTAGGTCTTTAGAGGAGCAGGGAACGATAAATCCCAGTAAGGCGCAGAAATTACAATTTTATCGGCAGCGGCAAACTGTTTTGAAAGGTCGAACATTTTATTGCCGTAATCGCCGTTCTCGATAAGCGAGGTACGGTAATTCAGGGTTTCGCTGTTAAGCGGACTAATTTTTTTGTCATATAGTTTAAGCTCGGTGTATTCGTCGCCGAGCTTTTTTAGTACCGCTTTTGCAAGACGGTCAGTTCGCGATTCCCTGCGAACACAGCAGTTAATGTAAAGTGTCATGTAAATACCTCCGGTAATAATACGAATTTATTTTGCTCTGTGTGCTTTTATAATTGTATTTTACCGCACATAGGGACAGCGTGTCAAGCGTTTGAGTTAAGCGCTTGCGCGCAAGTTCGGTATGTACAAATCTTATTTAATGCAGGACAAAATATGCCAAAACGCTTTATTATCATATTTAGTGTAATTTTTTACTGTATACCTAAAAATCTTCCTTTATTTATTATAAAAACTGTGAACAAACGGTTGAAATGTCCTTGGCAGAAGCAAAAAATGACAGTATGATTGTATTGTATTGTATTGTATTGTATTGTATTGCATTGCAATAAATGCACATAAATTGCTTAAAAGGGTTAGGAGGATCGGTTATGCTCTTGACAGACAAACAAACAGACAGACAGGATAATTGCGCATATAATTTTACATTTAAACACCGTACGCAGCTTTAGGGTATAGCAAAGAGTTCTTTGCCTTGCCTATTGCGGCGCACGGCGTTTTTTATTTTTTTAAAATATAAACAGGAGGGAAAACATATGAAAAGAGCAGTTGGAATGCTTTCGGTTTTGCTGGCACTTTTGACCGGATTAAACGCCGTTACTCCGTTTGTGTCGGACTCAATAAGAGCGTTCTTTTCAATAGAGCCGCAGACAGCTTCGGCTGACGGTTCTGCGGAAGATTACACCGTAAACGACGTTGAAAATACAGCACAGAAAGCATCCGGCAAAAAACAGGTTGCTTATGACGGTAAAAAGATTCTTATTTATGACTATAACCAACTTTTAAAAATCGGAAGCGGAAAAAGCCATAAGTATGAAGACGGCGTTTCGGCAACATATTCAGCCGATGCTGAGTATAAGCTTGCGCGTGACATTGCCTTGCCGAGGCACACCGCGTGGAAGCTGCCCGACGGTTTTAAAGGATCAATAACCGGCACCAAGCAGAAAAACAGGAATTTGTACGACGCACAAAACGACAGGATCTATGTTTATAATCCGTATCAGCTTGCGGTTATGGCGATGGACAACGCGGACAGCCAGCCGGTTATGAGCGGCGATTCGACCGCGGCTGAGTTCGGAAAGGGAAAGGTTATTTCTACCGATAAGAAGGGCAAGAATTACCTTACCTATGACGGGGATCATAACTATGTTATTTCGGCTTCGTTCAGTTCAAAGATAAACGAAAAACCCGAATCCGTAGTAAGCCAAAAAGCGGCGGCGGAGCCTGTGGGCGCAAAGGCGGAAAATTCTGCCGGCGCCGCAGACGACGGACGTGATTTTCCGGGACAGGTAATAAAGAAAATCGACGGAAAAACCTACATTTTGATCGGAAACGAGGCTCAGCTCAGAGCTATCGGCTCCGGTAAGGATGTGTATTCCGCGATTTATCAGGTGAATCTTGTAGGCGTTCATTTTGAGCCGGATACAAGCGGCGGCGAGCTTGTTATGCTTTACGGCGGCGACGCCGATTTGCTGCAAAGCCAGAACGATAAAAAGAATTACGGCTTTCAGGAGATCGATAACAAGAATCCAAGCACGCTGAAATATTACGCGAGTGTAAATCAAGAGACGGGAAAAACTTATCTTGACGCCGGTCACACAAGCTTAACACAAAGCAGTGACATTACAACAGGTGAAAAATATACCACTACGGCAAACTACATTATTTTCCGCAATATTGACCTGGGCGGTCAGTCAAGACCTTGGAAGCCCCTGATGTTCAGCGGCACAATGTACGGCGCCAAGACCGAAAACGGCGAAAAGCTGTGGAACGGCAGCACAAACACCAACGCAACAGCGCTTACAGCTACTGCGGAGGTTAACCGTCCGCAAATCCAAAATATTTATGTAAACACCAATTTGATCTATAACGACCAAAAGCTAAGAGTCAACGACTTTATCGGCGTGGGCTTCTTCGCGACAATAACCAACCAGACAAACGCGTCAAATTACGGTATAAGCGGCGGTACGGCGGTTGTTAAAAACCTTGACCTCGACGACGTTCACGTTGAAAACCACGCAAATAAAGCGGTTGTTGACGAAACCCTGCTGAATGCTGTTACGTCGGGCTTGGGTACTGTTGTGGGCGCATTGGTCGACGCGCTTTTAAGGGTTTTAAGCCTTGGCGCGACAAGCACCGACCTTGAATCCACACTTTCAAACCTGCTTAACGCAAGGGTGCAGGATGTGACGATTTACTCCACCGGAGCGTTTGCCGGACGTATTTACGGCGACGCGGTCGTTGAGGATTGCCGCGTGAAGGGAACGGTTGAGGTAAGCAACGTAAAGGACAGAACCGGCGGCTTTGCAGGCTACACCGAGGGCTTGACCGAATACAGCGGTCTTTCCACAGCGCTCGGCGCAGTTTCAAACGTTTTGGCTACGCTGTTAAACGCGGTTCCCGGTTTGGGGCTCGGAGATTTGGTGACTGTTCTTCTCGAAAATGCTTTGCCGATCGATAAGCTGATCCCCACCGATTATATCGCTCCGCATCTGAAAAACTGTGAGGTAAACGGACTTACGGGCGACGTAGGCACAACCGGCACCAATATGGCAGGCGGTTTTGTCGGTCAGCAGATCGGTACGCGCATCGAGGACTGTTCGGTTACCGACAGCAACTATAATGTAAAGGCTAAAAACTACGGCGGCGGCTTTACGGGACTTGCACGTGACGCCGAAATCAAGGGAACGCTTGACGGCGTAGGCATTGACCTTTCATCTATTATTCAAAATATCCATCCGCAGAGCATTCTCATTGACTGCGAAATCAACGACAGTGAATATCAGGTTACGGGCGAAAATATTCTCGGCGGTTTTGCGGGAGCATTGACAAGCAGTTATGCGGTCGATTGTACCATAGATTGTCAGCAAAAGCCGGTAACCGTTCACGGCACGGGCAATTACGCCGGCGGCTTTGCCGGTTACGCCACAGTGGGCTGGCAGTCAAATCTCGGCAAAAACGAAAACAATGAAAACAGCCTTTTGGGCACCGTTAAACAACTGGTTACAGGCTTGCTTTCGGAAGATCAGGCGGCAGGTCAAAAGCTGCTTTCCCTGATGGGCATTTCACCCTCGGCGATCTTGGGCTGTCAAATTTACAGCAGCGAGCTTAATGTTGAGGCTGACAAGAGCTTTGCCGGAGGCATAGTCGGAAAGGGCGAGGGAATTTACCTCGGCAAATCCGATCAGGCGGCGTATGACGCGCTTGCCGAATGGAATTCCGGCACGATCAAGGAAACACCGCAGGACAAGGCGGTCATCCTTGAAGGCTTAAAGAGCGTTAAGGCGCACGAAAGCTACGCCGGCGGCGTTGCGGGCTATATGGGCTCGGCGGCGTTCCAGGGAATGTTAAACGACGTTGTAGGTCTTGGCGATTTTATCGGCTTTACGGCGAGCGACATTACCGTTACCGGCGTTGACGGAGGTTACACCGTTTCCGCTGACGATTACAACGCAGGCGGCGGCTTCGGACTGGCTGTAGGCGGCGATATAACAAATGTTGATCTGAACGAATTAAAGCGCGTTCAGGCGTATAACCGCGCAGGCGGTTTTGTGGGCGTTGCAGGCCCCGGCGAGCTTGTAGGAACAGGCGGTTTGACAGTTAACCTCCTCGGACTTGACAAAGTGCTGGCGGTAAGCAATTTGCTCAACGTCGGTCAGGGTATTGAGGTGCAGATAACAAATTGCACCGTTACCGGTATTGACGGCGGCTTTGAGGCAGAGGCAACAGGCAATGATTACGACAGCGACGCGTTCGACTACACCGCCGCAGGCTTTATTGCCGACAGCAACAGCACAAAGATCGTTAATTCTCATGTTGAAAAGCTGAAATCAGTAAAGGCGACTGCCGACCACGGCTTTGCCGGCGGATTTATAGGAAGCTCTCAGACAGGCGGTCTTGCAGAGGTAGCAAACAACGATTCAACAAGCGTTAAAAGCCTTATCCAGGCGGACGGTCTTGTTAAGGCGATCGGTTACCTTATTCCGTCCTACACAAACTGCACAACGACCTTTACAGACGGCGGTTTTGTAGACGCTGATATCGCAGGCGGATTTGTAGCTGATTTAGCAAGCGGTACTGTGGACAATTCCGGAATTGCTTCGGTTGACGACGCGCAGAATCCCAAATGGACAAAAACCATGAAGGAGCTGTATGATCCCAACGCCGTTAACGCAACGGGCGATTTGGAAAAGCAGTTCGCGGTATTCAACATTGACTATGTACACGGAAGAACCTACGGCGGCGGCTTCGGCGGCAAGCTCCGTTCGGGAGCGCTGGCAAGCGCGGGCGGCGGAATTTCGATCCTCGGCAACACAGGTCTGAGCATCGATGTTGAGGATCTGCTCGGCATGATGAACGCTTACGTTCCCTTTGTAAAAAACGCGGGCGTATACAGCGAAAACGGCTTTACGGTCGTTGCCAATACCGTTCGCGGCGATGATCCTTATTCGGGCAGCGCCGGCGGCTTCGGCGGATATATGAGCGGTGCGCAGATTTCGCACAGCGATGTTTATAAACTGAAAAATACAAAGGTCACTCCTCCTTCCGATCTGGAGGCGGTGAACGCTCCTTCATATTTTGACAACGCACAAAGCACCTACGCCGTAACGGGAGGTCACTTTGCAGGCGGTTATGTAGGCGATATGGATATCGGCAGCGCGGCAAGCGTGGGCAACGGTCTGAAGGTGCTCGGCAACTCAATTGAGCTGACAAACGCGGTTTCTGCTCTTTCGGTGGTCGTTTCCACGATCGAGCACTCCGATGTTCAGGGCGCTGCAGGCGGATTTTCGGTGATCGCCGACGGTACCGTCAACGGCGGAAAGGTCGGAATGGCAGGCGGCTATGCCGGAGGAGTTTTCGGCGGCCACATTCAGAACAGCCACTGCAAAAACTTTTACTATATTATCGGTCAGGAAGCCGCAGGCGGCTATGTGGGCAACATGGAGCCCGGCAACGCGGCTAAGCTCCTTGACAACGCGAGCATTTTGGGAAGCCTGGTCGAAGTTGACTCCGTGCTCGCTTCGCTGGTAGAGGACTTTGTGCCCACCATTCGCAACTCCACCACCTCATGCGTGCCCTGCGGCGGCGCGGTAAGAGCGCAGTCCGCGTCTGACGAATCGCATCAAAGAGGCTGCGCAGGCGGCTACTGCGGTCACAACGAGGGCGGACATATTTGGGGACTTGATACCCACACCTGGGAGGATCAAAACGACGGAGTTGTTGCCGGAAGATACTTCGGACACGACAGAGAGGGCGAGTATACCGGCGAGCGGCATACCGCCGCAGCATGGCGCATACGCTCTGTTTACGGCTATGAGTACGCCGGCGGCTTTACGGGCTACATGGAGAGCGCCGACACCGCCGACACAGGCAGCATCAAGCTTTTGGGCGGATTGATCAATGCAAATAACGTGCTTTCCGCTCTTTCGGCGGTTTATCCCACCGAGACGCACACTGCGGTTTACGGACCGCTCAGCAACCTTGACGTTGATACATGGAACGCATGGGTTACATATGTAGGTAAATACGGCGGTTACGGTTCGGAGCTTGCGCAAAGCGGAACCGCGGCTTCGCAGTCTGCTCTTAACGGAAAGCTGTCAAAGTATATTTACGGCTGCAACGTTGCGGCAGGCAGAAGCGCGCACGACAATATGCTGATCACCGAAGGCGGCAGCGCAGGCGGTTATGTCGGATATATGGTTTCGGGCGTTATTACCGACGGACAGGCTTATGACATGAAGAAGATCCGCGCAATGCGCAGCGCAGGCGGCTACGCCGGTAAAATGCAGACAGGCGCGGCGGCGGAATTCGGCTCGGTCGATATTCTCGGGCTGAATCTTAACCTCGGCAACCTTGTTAAGGCGGTACAGACTTTTGTACCGACAGTAAAGAGCGGTTCTGTTCGCGGCTGGCAGTCGGGCATGACAGTTGAAGCCTTAGGAAATGACTTTACACATAATTGCGGTTATGCCGGCGGCTACACCGGTTCAGCATACGGCGCACAGATTTGGGGCGACAAAAACGCCGGTAATACGGCAGGAAAGGGCTGTAACGTTAATAACCTTCGCTTTGTCAGAGGCAACAACGCCGCAGGCGGATATGCAGGAATGGCAACAGCGGCTTCGGTTGCCGACGTTAACACCAATTCTTCAAAGGGATTGCTTCAGGATATCCTCAACGATCTCATTACCACTCCCGGAAATTTGGCTTCCGTTATGCAGGCGACCGTAACTACTATCCGCAAGGCTGAGGTCAATCCCGACAACAACAGCTTTGGATTTACCGTTGACGGCTTGGGCGGAAACCATCCGCGTTATGCCGGAGGCTTTGCAGGCTCGCTTGAGGCGTCGGTTATCGGCAGCCGCAAGGGCGAAAGCGAAATCAACGTAAACGGACTGCGCAGCGTTGACGGTCTGTATTACGCGGGAGGCTTTGTCGGACTTGCCGACGTAGGCAGCGTGGCTTCGGTTTCCTCGGACGGCACCGGCTCAACAAGTATTCTTAACCTTATAAAAGCAGGAAGCGTCGATTTGCTCGACATGTTCCGCACATATATTTATTATTCCGATGTTAACGGTGTGCCGGAGGGCATGGTTATCCGCGCGTATGAATCTGCGCCTGAGGGTATTCTCAGCGAGATCCGCCAGTCGGGCTGCGCAGGCGGCTTTGGCGGCGGCGTTATGAACGGCACCGTTAAAAATTCCAACGTTACCGGGCTTAACACTGTTTACGCGCCAAATTACTCGGGCGGCTTTATCGGTCATATGGGTAAAAACGGCGCTGTTGACGTGGACGACGCTCAGGTAGCCGGTCCGCTGGCAGGCTTGAACGCAGGCGTTCTTGATGTTTTCGGAACCGTTGTTGACGATTGCAACGTGACCGGAATCGACGCCGGGGCAGTTATAATGGCAACCGGAGGAAGCGAACCGATTTCGGGCGGCTTCGCGGGCTACGCGGATGTTTCGCAAATAAAAAACAGCCACGTCAAAAAGCTTAAGCAGGTTTACAGCGACCAGATAGCAGGCGGCTTTGTCGGTAAAACAAACATGAATTACCTTGTTTCCGCCGAGGTCGATTCGGCGCTTGTTCAACAGGTGCTTGGAATCGTAAACGGCTTGATCAGAATTTTGCAGGTTGACGACCTTGAAAAACTCGATTTGCTTAATTTGAATTTGGGGATACTCGACCTTAAGCTGCTTACCGACGGCGATGTGCTTTATGTGAATCTGCTCGGTCTGCGCATCGGCGTGTCGCTGGTTAAGCAAGGCGACGGAACGACCGGAACCGCTGTTATTACGATCGGCGATTCCACCGTTGAGCTCCCCTACAACGAAAACGGCATTGATACAAACGCCGAAAACGCAGAGATCGTTGTTAACCTTATAAAGGGCAACCGCACAAGAGTGGATAATTGCTCTGCCGAGGGTATTTTGGACGGCTATGACGTTTACGGCGGCGGAGCGTCCAATACGGAGGACGGAACTGACGCCAAGGGTTACGCGGGCGGCTTTGTAGGATACAACAAGGAAGGCAAGTTTACCTCTAACAATATGGTATACTGCGACGTTATTCGCGGCACGGCTAAAAAGACGGGCATTTTCAGCGGTACAACCACGATAGATTCGGTATACAGCTTTAACAACCTTGCGTCTATCGAAAAGGTTGACGGAGAAGAAAACCGGTATTCGGTTTACAGAAATACCAATTTTGTATTTGCGCTCACCGCAAGAAATGAGAAAATCGGGTATACTGTGACCGACAGCTCCACAGGCTTAAAGAGGTTTGTTGTTACACACCTTGAAAGCCCGATCGTTCCCGGCGCAAATGAAAGCGATTATTACAAGATCTTTGAAAAATGGAACGGCGCGAAGATTACTTCAAACGCTTCGGGAGAGGATTCCGTTCTTATCAGGGTATATGTTGACAGCGCCAAGGCGGTTCTTATGCTTGATACACCCACATATGAGAATGACGAAAGCCTTATTCCGAATCCGGGCGAAAGCAAGGATCCCTGCGGCAACATCGACCTTACGATCCAGAAAATATGGAATGACAAAAACGACGCGGACAAGTCCCGCCCGGGTTCGATCAGGGTGAGGATTTGGCAGAATTGGGAAAATGAAAACGGCACGCCCGTAATGGACGGGGCAAATCAAAAGTCTGTTTTGTTTACCGATACTGACATTATTCCCGACGTTGACACAACAGACGGCTGGTTTACATTAACTAAAGCCGATCACGGCCGTCCCGGTTCGGCTACATGGACAAGAGTGATTAAAAACCTGCCGGTTTACATCAACGAGTCCGACGAAACCGTTTATTTCAGCTATACGGTGGAGGAAGCTCCCGTTTTCGGTTACAGCAGCGAGATAACCTATGACGAAACAGGCGCAACCGCGACCGCGACCATAGTAAACACTCCGAAAGAGTTTGAGATCCAGTTTAAATACTATGACCGATATGAGATCGACGGAATACCCTCGGGAATTGAATCGGAGGAGACAGTTTACAGCGTTCCGATCAAAAATATACCGAAGGAGTTCATCACTTATGATTCCGATCAAAAGGTTGAGGCGATCGACTTTTGGTCACTTATCGGCGAAAAGGCTGTTGAGTTTTCGGAAAATCGGCTTGCCGTAAACAACGTAATGTGCAAGTATGACCTGTGGACTTCGCAGGGCGCGGCAGCCGCGGATATGCGCACCAGAACTTATTTCGTAGACGGTACCGCTATAAGATACGGAGAAAACACAACCTATCATACCGATTATCTCGGAAGACCTGTCAATCACGAGGATTATGC
Source organism: uncultured Ruminococcus sp. (assembly GCA_902792105.1). Taxonomy (GTDB): domain Bacteria; phylum Bacillota; class Clostridia; order Oscillospirales; family Acutalibacteraceae; genus Ruminococcoides. The sequence continues at coordinate 12,808 of CADAYK010000011.1, read as the reverse complement.
GGGACAGGAAGCGTCGAAAAACGAAAAATGGGTCAACTATTACGATTCCGCCGGCAACGAATTGAAAGAGAGATTTGCTTCTCCCGAGGATTACATCAGGGTTAACAAAATTGTAGTTTGGTGCTACAACTATCCCAGGCAGTACAACGTTGACATTTACGGCGCGAACAGCGCGGATGATTTGGTTGAGAAAACGGTCAACGGCGGCAAGGTGTATGTTGCAAACGCCAAAAGTGCCGACAACGATGTCAAGCGTCTGAACAACAAGTACTATTATAACCAGCGTTTCGGCAAAGAAACCGGCAACGAAGATCAGGATGCCGGCGGCTTTATTGAAAACTACGGTTTAAAGAGATATACGGGTGTTTTGCCGGAGAATTACGCGGAAGAATCGTTTGGCGAGTACACCTTTGCGTACTGGGCATATAATCCCGAGGGAACACAAATTGCTTCGGTTGAAAGGGAATTTTGGTACCGCGTAACAACCGACACAAAGCTTTATGCCGTATACGCCAAGAGCGGTTCGGGCAACCCCGGCATATCGATTTCTGCAAACAAAAACGATACCTTTGTTGACTCAAGCGGAGTATCAAAAACCCGTCTGAATATTTTAGGAAGTGTTTACGGCGCTTCGGAATACGACAAGGATGTTCAAAAGCTGTCGTTTGTGAATATTTCTCTCAGCACTCAAATCAGAGATAATCCGGATGTTTATACGCCTGAAAAAATCAACGCTCTCTTTGAGCAGTATAAGAATCAGCTCAAGGAGATAATTAAGGAAAACGATGAGAAAAACGGAAGCAAGCAGTTTTCGTCCGCGGAAACCTATTCCGGCGATATTGACAAGGATACCGGTGAGATAAACAGTACTTTGAACCTTACGCTTACTACCAAGGGATATATTTATACTGTTGTATCAAACGGCAATACACCGCAGACAGGAGATTCAACGGCAAAGCTTACCAACAAGAACAGAGTACAGTTTACAATGTCTTATAAAACATCCGCTCTGAATATTAATAATACCGGTTCAAACGGCAATACCTGCTTGATGTATTGCGCTGCTTTGAAGTATAAGGGCGAATGGAGCGTAAGCAGCAACTGCTTGATTTACTATAACGGCGAAGTTGTTGACAACACTGCCGAGAGCTGGGAATAAGAGGTGTCAAATTGAAAAAATCATATATTTCGCCGGAATTTGATTATGTTAGTATTTTATTTGATACCGCGATTTGTTACTCGGCGGAAACACCAATCGACGATATAATAGAAGATGATGACGACGATGATGTTTAATTCGTTTTCAAACGCAAAAATCTATGGTGAACGATTATGAAATTGTTAAAATCTGTTGCTGTTACACTTATTGTTTCGATACTGTCCGCGGCGTTTTGCTTTAACGCTTCCGCGTTGGTTATTTATGACGGCGGTTTCGGTTTTGAGATCAACGCTTCTAAGCATACGGCAACACTTGTGGGCTACAGCGGAGACTCGGAAACTGTTAATATCCCGGATTACTTTCACGGATATCCGGTTACGGTAATTGACAGAAACGCCTTTTCGGGAAATAAAACCATAAGGGAAGTGGTGTTTTCAAACACAAACACCACCGTTGAGGAGTACGCTTTTATGAACTGCGACTCGCTCGAAACGGTTTATATTCCCGAAAATGTAGTCAGCTTCGGCGACAGAGTGTTTGCGGATTGTACCGGCTTGAAAACCGTTGCCATGCTTTCGGACATAACCGCCATGCCGGACAATATATTTTCCGGATGTGTTTCGCTGGAAAACCTTACGGTGAGTGAAAGTATAAAAGAATTCGGATACGGTTGTTTCAACGGCTGTTCATCACTGACAAATCTTGATTTTGCTGAAAACGGCGTTATGCTGCAATCCTATGCCTTTAACGGCACCGGCGCCGAATCGGTGGTGCTTTCCGATTCGCTGATCGCGATTCCGGACTATGCTTTTACAAATTGTCTGTCGCTGAGGAGTGTGACAATCCCCGAAAGCGTTATATTGATTCAACCCAACGCGTTTGATTGGGAAAACATAACGATCCGCTGCTATGAAGGCTCTTACGCGCATAACTTTGCGGCGGAAAACAATATTCCGTATGAGCTTATCGAGGATGTTATGCTCGGCGACGTTAACGGCGACAACCGTGTTAACATCAACGATGTGACCGCGATCCAAAGGTACATTGCACGAATTGAAAGCCTGGACGCGTCTTCGCTTTTCGCCGCTGACACAGATCAGGACGGGAATATAATAATCACGGACGCCACGACAATTCAAATTTTTATTGCCGGACGCAGTGTTCCGTATCCAATCGGGGAATTTGTCAGAAAATAAACAAAGTATAAAAGTGCAGGCAGAAACTCGGTGTTTCTGTCTGCGCTTTTTGTTGTGATTTGTGCAGAATTATTCATTTGCTTAATATACTTCCCTTAAAACACTTGACAAGAATCTTTATAAAATTGTATAATATCAAGGTGTTTTTATCTTATAATTTATTGAATTATCTGAATTTATAAATTATCATATGACAACGGATCATTTTTGCCGGTGCTGCCGTAACGGTTAACCGGATGAAAGAAACAGGCGTTACTGATGAATAAGAAGTTTGAGGATGTTATCGCCGAAAAGGGCAAGCTGGTTTATACAAACGTGGGCGACAGTATGTATCCCATAATACAACAGCGCGACTTGCTGGTGATCGAGGCCGTAAAAAAACCGCTTAAGACAGGCGACGTGCCGCTTTATAAGCGCGACAGCGGACAATATGTGCTGCACCGTATCGTCAGCGTAAAAAACGGCAAATATATGATGAAGGGCGACAACCGTACCTTTGTAGAAAAGGGCATTGCCGACAAGCATATTATCGGCGTGCTTACCGCCGTTATCCGCAACGGTAAGGAATATCCCGTTGAAACCGTGCAGGAGTATTACGCGAGGATAGCAGGAGATTTGATTTATTTGGTGTCCTGCGCCGTCAACGGGGAAAAGCCCGCAAGAGAACGTGTTGAAAAAATGGATCTGCCGGAGGTTTACCGCCTTTCCGGGGAGCATATGCTGACAGCTGCTGCCGCGTTTGCGCTTGAAAAAACAATTCCATTGCCTCATGCCTTTGATCAGGCTAAGAAAAAGGCGGTCAGAAAGCTTACGCTTTTTGAGGTGGAACGCGCGTCGGTTACACGTGAGTTTGAAAAAGCCGAAATTTGGTATATGCCGCTAAAGGGGATTTTGCTGAAAGACTATTATCCCAGGGTCGCTATGCGCGAGATGAGCGATAACGATATTTTGGTTGACTCCACACGTATGAAAGATATTAAAGAGATAATGGAGCGTCTCGGATATACCTGCACCTCGTTCGGCGTAAGGAACCACGATGTGTATTCCAAGCCGCCGACTTTGGAGTTTGAGATGCACAGTTCGCTGTTTTTTACTGACATTGTGCCGCAGTTTGCCCGTTATTATAAAAATATCGAGGAAAAGGCAACCCGCAGCGGCTTTGCTCTTAAGATGAGCGACGAGGATTTTTACCTTTACATTTTATGCCATACCTACAAGCATTACGTTTATGCGGGTTCGGGCTTGCGTTCGCTGCTTGACGTGTATGTGTTTCTTCGGTCGCACTCCGGTTTGGACAGGAATTATTTGGCGCAGGAGCTTCAAAAGCTGAAAATCAACAGCTTTGAGGAAAAAATACGCCTGCTGTCAAACAAGGTTTTTGCGGGCGCCGAGTTGAACGCGCAGGAGCAAAAGGAGCTTGACAGCTTTATTGCATCGGGCAGCAACGGAACCTTTGAAAACTATGAATATAATCAAACGGCAAAATATCTCGGCAATGATGACAGCAAGGCTTCAAAACGTCGGTATTTGATGAAACGCGTGTTTTTATCGGGAGAGGATTTGAAAAAGCATTATCCGTTTTTTGCCAGACACAAGGCTTTGTATCCGTTTTTATTTGTTTACCGCCCTGTTAAAGGAATGATAACGCGGCCAAAGGGAATATTGTCGGAATACAAAAATATAAAGCGATTTAAAAAGAAGGAAGAACAGTGAGAAAGAAAGATATCAGAAACAACAAAATAAGAAACTTTGTAAATTTGTTTACCGCCCTGATGTTTACGTTGTTGACGTCATACCAAATTTATTTATTGGTTCAAATAAGCCAAAACAGAACGGGAAGGATATTGGGCATTATTTCCTTTGCTCTTATTACCATAGCGACTTTTTTCGCGCTGGTTCCCCGTAAGGGATTCAGCATTATGCGTACCGTGCTGCTGATAGCGGGTTTATCGCTGAATATTATTATCAAGATCTTTAATGCCAACGCTATGTTCGGAATGCTGGATTTTGCATATACACCTACCGTACTGAATTGCGCGGTATATGTTCTTTCACAGGCAGCCGAACTGCTTTTGCTGCTGTATTACCTGGTGTTCAGACACAACAAAAAGCTGAGCAGAATGCGCAAGCTTGCCTGCGTTGCGATGTCCGCGGTTGTTTTGCTGTATCTTTCGTGCCTGATAATGGAAATGGTTCTGATGATTAGATACGGCTGGAACATTGATTTGAGTTTGAAGTACACAATTGCCAGCAGATTCCTGTATTTCTTTGGATTTGCGGGTATCGCGGTCAGCTTTATGCTGCCGGTTCCGCAGAGCCAAGGAGGAATTCCCGCAGCGATGATAAGGCAGACCTCAAGGGAAGATGAAATATTGTTTTCGGTTCCCGACAACGAAAGAGCTAAGGTAGAGGTAATGAAAAAACCGCAGAGCAGCGAAGCCGATACGGACTTTGTTTTGTAATTTTTCTGAATATAAAAACGGCGCAGCCTTGTTGACTGCGCCGTTTTTTCGGATTAATTTTGTTTTTTGCCGGCTACGTAACTGTTAAAACGGGTTTGCAAAGTGCTCCAAATGTCGTTCGCTTCTTTGCGCGCGTTTTGCCTGATCGCCTCTGCCTCGTGGTTTGCGTTGGCTAAGATTATGTTTGCCTTTTGTTCGGCGGTGTTCGCTTCGTTGTTGGCTTTCTTCAAAATAATGTCCGCCTTATTGTTGGCATTATTTATGATGCTTTCTGCCTTTTGCTTTGCGTTCATCTCGTATACGCTGTAGTCACTGCTCATTGCGTCGTACATTTCCTTGATTTTCGCAACATAATCGTCGGCAGCCTTTTGAGCAGCCTCCATTACTCCGTTTACGCGGAACGACATTTCGGCAATTGAACCTATCTCGGTTATTTCGGCGGTTTCGGTATTATTCGCCATAGAAATGAGTTCGTTTTCTTTAGCCGCAAGCTTTTTCTTTAATTCAGCCTCGGAAGCTTTAAGAGTTTCATTAGTAGCTTTGAGAGTTTCATTAGTAGCTTTGAGGGTTTCATTTGAAGCTTTAAGAGTTTCGTTTTCCGCGCTGAGATCCGATATCTGCTGTGATGAATTGTTTTTGTCATCAACCGACGAAGCTGCTTCGCTTAGCTTGCGGTTGAGCATGTCGATGTCGCGCTTCTGGGACTGCACCAGCATAATAAGCTGATCCTTGCCCATGCCCCTATAGTTTATTTCGCCAAAGGCAGAGTTTGTGTTATCCTTTGAAAACAAAGCCATAATTTTATGTCACCTTTCTGAATTAATGCTATGCGTCAAAAGCTGTAATATATTGTGTATAGAATATCTTCTTCAAGCTTTTTCGCTGCTTAGTGTAAAAATTTATTTTGTATATTATAACACAAACATTTTTAAAATACAATCCTTAGCTAAAAAAATACATAAAGGAATTATAAAAATTAGAAAAATCAGTGAGAAAATTTATTAAGCTTTTCTCAGAATATTTATAATGCACATAGGCAAACCTGACGAAAAATCTTTCTGCGCAATACGCACACCGCAGTTATGCGTTATTGCCTTTATTTTCTTAAATACTCCGAGGACACGGGAAATTCAAAATAGGTATCGGGATACGGTTCGTCCTTCAGTGTGAAGTGCCACCACTCGCAATCAATCGGCTGAAACCCGTTGCGTACCATACTGTTTCTTAAAATCATCCGGTTTTTGTATTGCTCGTCGGTGATTTCACGGTAATCGGGGTGGGAGGCTTCACTGAACAGGTCAAACGGACTTCCCATATCCAACTCTTTTCCCTCGGTCATGTCGAACAGTGTTAAGTCAACCGTACTTCCGCGGCTGTGGCTTGACTGCTTGGCAATGTAGCCCTTCTCGAAAAGCTCATGCTTTTGCAGATCGGGATAAAAATACGGCTTCATACGAATGTCCTGATCCTCTATTCCCCAAAGAATAAAGTGCTTTACCGCGCATACCGGACGGTACGCGTCGAACACCTTAAGTCTGTAGCCGTGCACCATCATTTCGTTGCTTACGGATTTAAGAGCCCGCGCCGCCTCCTTTGTGATCAGCGCGCAAGGCTCCTCATATCCGTCTACGCGGTCGCCGATAAAATTATAGGTGGAGTAATAGCGGATCTCCTGGATGATACCCGGCACATAATCCGCAAGCAGCACAAAACCCGAAGGATCGTTTGTTACAGTTGATTTAAAGCTTTTCATAAGACGCCTCCAATCCGGTTAGCGGTATCTGTGAATTATCATATTTTTAAAGCTAAAGTAAGAACAGCTGAAAGTGGAAACAGACTTATGACCTTGCTTAAAATCCTCAGTCTGTGTTTTTTGTACAGTTAAAATCAATTTGCTTTGACGCGGTGTTTATGAATCGAAGAAATGCTTTCCGTCGTCGGTTACAAGCCTTTCGGACTTTGGATACTCAAAGGCTTGCGGGTTACCGGAGTTTGCCTGTAGATACTCCGCGAACTCCGACGCATACCATTTTGCCATATTCAGATTATGCATAAGATAATTGCCGCAGTTGACCGGAGCAGCGCCCGGAACCTCAACGGTGCTTTCAACTGATTTGAAGGCGTTTAAAATCAGGTCGCAGATTTCCCGTGACGGACGGCTGCCTTTGAGTATGAGATAAAATCCGGTAAGACATCCCATAGGTCCCCAGTAGATAACTTCGTCCTTCCATTCGGGATCATTCCTGAGATAAGTTGCGATGATGTGTTCAAGCGAGTGCATCGCAGCAACGTCGATCACAGGTTCTTTGTTCGGCTTTTTGAGTCTGACATCATAGGTCGTAACCATATTGCCGCCGACATTATCCACGCGGCTGGTGAAAATTCCGGGAACGATTTTGGTGTGGTCTACGGAAAAACTCTGTATTAAATCCATGGCTGTATCTCCTTAAAAAATTTAATATTATTATCGCTTTAAGTCTATCACATAAAGATAAAAATATCAAGTATATCAGCCTGCTGCGGGAAATCATCGCCGGGACGATAGTATTTATTAAATAATTCTTTACAACTTTAACTAAATGTAGTATAATATAATTTAAACGTAATACTAAACTAAAATAAAAACGGGTGTTGATTCGCCTGTTAAATCTAAAATTACCGACAAGGAGGGACAATATTCATGATTAGCGGAGCTGAAATCATGGTTAAATGTTTGGAAGCCGAGGGCATTAAGGTCATCTTTGGTTATCCGGGCGCTACAATTTGCCCTTTCTATGATAAAATATATGACTCCGACATAAAGCACATTCTTGTACGCCAGGAGCAAAACGCGGCTCACGCGGCAAGCGGTTACGCCCGCTGCAGCGGAAAACCCGGAGTTTGCGTGGCGACCTCGGGCCCCGGAGCCACAAACCTTATCACAGGCATAGCCACGGCATACACCGACTCGATCCCCATGGTGGCGATTACCGGTCAGGTCAAAAGCGATTTGCTCGGCAGGGATGTTTTTCAGGAGGCAGACATTACCGGCGCGTGCGAACCGTTTGTTAAGCACAGCTATATTGTAAACAAAACCGAGGACTTGCCGCGTGTGTTTAGGGAGGCGTTCCACATTGCCTCAACGGGACGAAAAGGTCCCGTGCTTATCGACATTCCCATGGATATCCAGGAAAACGAGATCGAGGAATTTGTTTACCCCGAAAAGGTAAACATTCCCGGATATAAGCCAACAACTAAAGGTCACGCGATTCAGATAAAAAGAGCCGTCGAGGCTATTAAAAACAGCAAAAGGCCGCTTATCGTTTCGGGCGGCGGCGTGCTGCTTTCGGGTGTAAAGCCAAAGTTCCAGAAGTTCGCCGACAACACAAAAATCCCCGTGATTTCAACAATGATGGGTATAGGCGTAATGCCCAGCGACCATGAAATGTACCTTGGTATGCTCGGAACACACGGCAAGCGCGTAGCCAACCGCGCGCTGTACGAGGCCGATTTGGTTATCGTTTGCGGAGCAAGGCTGGGCGACAGAGCCGTTGCCGCTCCACATCAGATGAGCGAAAACAACACTGTTATCCACATTGACATTGACCCTGCGGAAATCGGCAAAAACGTTAAGACCGAAATTCCGATCGTAGGCGATATGAAAAATGTTATGAATATGCTGATTGAAGAAATCGGTGATTATCAGGTTCCGAAGCTTTGGCAGGACACCGTGAAAACATGGAAGAAGGAGCTTTTCCGTATTCCGCCCGTGTTCGACGGCTTTGTTGAGCTGCGCACACTTGTAAGCCATCTTAGCGCAATGCTGCGTTCAAAGGCGATTTTGGTTGCCGACGTAGGACAAAACCAAATTTGGTGCGCCAACAACTTCCGCATTCGCGAGGGCAGATTTTTGACCACAGGCGGCATGGGTACGATGGGCTATTCTATTCCTGCGGCAGTAGGCGCAAAGTTTGCCCGTCCCACGCGCGACGTTGTTGTTGTGTGCGGCGACGGCAGCTTTCAGATGAGCATGAACGAGCTTGCCACGATTTCGGGCAACAACCTCGCCATTAAGATAATCATTATGCGCAACCACCGTTTGGGAATGGTGCGCGAGCTTCAGGACAACAACTATAACAAACGCCACAGCGCCACGGTTCTTCAGGGCGACCCCGATTTCCTAAAAATTGCCGAGGCTTACGGGATCGACCACGCCGAAGCAAACTCAAATGAAGAGGCCGAAGAAATTATTAAAAAGATGGTAAAATCGGACAAGCCGTTTATTCTTGTCTGCAATGTTTACCCCGACACTCCGTCAATTTAATGAGGTGAGATCATGCAGTATACATTGTCAATTCTTGTTGAAAACCAGGCGGGCGTCCTCTCAAAAATTTCGGGCTTGTTTTCACGCCGCGGATTTAACATAGACTCACTTGCTGTGGGCGTGACAGCCGATCCCGGAATATCGCGGATCACGATCGTTGCCAACGGCGACGAGTATGTGGTTGAGCAGCTTGAAAAGCAGCTGAACAAGGTGATCCCGGTAATAAAGGTAAAGCGGCTTACCGAGGGCGAATTCATAAGCCGCGAGCTTATTTTAATTAAGGTTCACTGCGCCGCTTCAAAGCGCTCGGAAATTATAAAAACCGCCGAATTAATGCAGGCTAAAATCGTTGACGCCGCGCCAAGCTGCGTTACGGTTGAGTATTGCGAAACCTCAAGTAGGGTAAAAACGCTTATAGATATGCTCAAGCCTTACGGAATCCGCGAAATTGTGCGCACGGGTACAATTGCGATTGACCGCGGAAACTCCGCTGTTTCGGTATAACTACGCTTTCTGTAATTTTTAAATAATATAATGCCGCTTTGCGGCAAGGAGGAAATTTAATCATGAAAGACTACAGAGAAAACATGAAGGCACCAATTTATTATCAGTCCGATTGTAACCTTGCGCTTCTCGAAGGCAAGACAATCGCTATTATCGGCTACGGCAGCCAGGGACACGCTCACGCTCTTAACCTTAAAGAGTCGGGCTGCAACGTTATTATCGGACTTTATGAGGGCAGTAAGTCATGGGCAAAGGCAGAAGCTCAGGGCTTTGAGGTTTACACTGCTGCCGACGCTGCCAAAAAAGCAGACATCATTATGATCCTCATCAATGACGAAAAGCAGGCTGCTATGTACAAGAAGGACATCGCTCCCAACCTTGAGGCAGGCAATATGCTTATGTTCGCTCACGGTTTCTCAATCCACTTCGGTCAGATCGTACCTCCCGCTGACGTTGACGTTACAATGATCGCGCCCAAGGGACCCGGTCACACAGTTCGCAGCGAGTATCAGGCAGGCAAGGGCGTTCCGTGTCTTGTTGCTGTAGCTCAGGACGCTACAGGTCAGGCTAAGGATCTTGCGTTGGCTTATGCTCTCGGTATCGGCGGCGCAAGAGCAGGCGTTCTTGAAACAACCTTCAGAACCGAGACAGAAACCGACCTCTTTGGTGAGCAGGCTGTTCTTTGCGGCGGTGTTTGCGCTCTTATGCAGGCAGGCTTTGAGACACTTTGCGAAGCAGGCTACGACCCCAGAAACGCTTATTTTGAGTGCATCCACGAGATGAAGCTCATCGTTGACCTTATTTACCAGTCAGGCTTTGCCGGCATGAGATATTCAATTTCTAACACCGCAGAGTACGGCGACTATATCACAGGTCCCAAGATCATCACCGACGACACCAAGAAGGCTATGAGAAAGGTTCTTGACGACATTCAGGACGGTTCCTTTGCCAAGGACTTCCTGCTTGACATGTCACCCGCAGGCGGTCAGGCTCACTTCCGCGCAATGAGAAAGCAGGCTGCGGAAGCTCCTGCCGAGAAGATCGGTGAGGAAGTAAGAAAGCTTTACAGCTGGTCTGACGAGGACAAGCTCATTAACAACTGATTCGGTTAATAATACTAATACAAAATAAAAAGCAGACAATCTTTGCGGTCTGTTTTCTATCGGCAATTAGTATAAAGCGCAATGTAGGGGAGGTCCTTGCGGCCTCCCTGAAACTATACTACAGAGGTTTTTATGGATAAAAAAATGCTCAGCCGTATAAACGAGCTGGCCAAAAAGAAAAAGACCGTCGGGCTTACCGACGCCGAGCTTAAGGAGCAAAAGCAGCTCTACAAAATTTATCTCGGTGAGATCCGTCAGCAGTTTTCCGCGACGCTTGACAACGTAAGCGTTCAGGAAAAGGACGGTACAGTCCTGCCCTTTAAGCAGGCTTATAAGCACAACGAAGAAAAGTAAAACAGCGCTTCCGCTTTTGACGGAGGCGCTGTATTTTATTTGTATTTCATTCTGAGCAGGCGTGATGTATACAGCACGCAGATAACGCAAACGCCTGTATCGGCGAGCACGGACATCCACATTGTCGCCATTCCGAGCGCAGCAAGGATTATGACCGCCGCTTTTATCGCAAGCGCAAAGGTGATGTTGGTTTTAACGGTGTTGATAGCTTTGCGCGCTATTTTAACGGCGGTCGGCAGATGTTCAAGGGTTCCCGAGGACAAAACCATGTCGCTTGCCTCAATCGCCGCTTCGCTTCCGAGTCCCATCGCTGTGCCGCAGTCGCTTGCGCTGAGCACGGGCGCGTCGTTTATTCCGTCGCCCACAAAGCACACCGCCTTGCTTTTGGCTTTAAGCGCGTTTATTTCGCTGACCTTATCCGAGGGCATAAGCTCCGCCTTGAATTCGGTGAGCGGAAGATGAGAAGCCGCTTTTTCGGCGTTTGATTTGCTGTCGCCCGTCAGCATAACGGTGTGCTTGGCTCCGAGCTTTTTGAGCCCGTCTATTACACCCGCGGCTTCAGGTCTGACCTTGTCGCTTACGGATATTGCGCCGATAAGCCTGTTGTCATAAACCAAAAATACATTGGCATTTTTCAGCTCACTCGGGATTTTTCCGATAATAAATTTATCGTTGCCGCAGCTCAGGCGCTTGCCTTTGTATACGGCTGAAATTCCGCTTCCGGCTGTTTCGCTGTAGTCGTTAAGCACAGGCAGATTTTTGCCTGCGGAGCGTTTAATAGAAAGCGCGATAGGGTGCGAGGAGTATTTTTCACAGGCGGCGGCAAGGTTTATGATTTCGTCGTCCGAAAATTCAGAGCAGGAATACACTTTTTCGATTTTAAGCTCGCCTGTCGTCAGTGTTCCCGTTTTGTCAAACGCGAACGAGTCGGCTTTTGCCAGCGCTTCAAGGAATTTGCCGCCTTTAATCAGTACGCCGTGGCTTGAAGCCGAGCCGATTCCGGCGTAGTAGGAGAGAGGTACCGAGATAACAATAGCGCACGGACAGGAAGCAACAAGCACAGTCAGTCCGCGGTATATCCACTCGCCGAAGCTTCCCAAACCGACAAGCGGAGGAATAACCGATATCAACACGGCTATACCGATCACGATGGGTGTGTAAATCGAAGCAAAACGGGAAATAAGCTTTTCGTTGCTGCCCTTTTGCGCGGCGGCGTCCTCAACAAGGTTTAAAATCCTTGTGGCGGTGCTGTCGCCGAATTCTTTGGTGGTCACAAGACGCAAAACACGCTCGCCGTTTATCGCTCCGCTCATTACCTCGCTGCCGTCGCTTACGTCAACGGGAACGCTTTCGCCCGTCAGCGCGGAGTTGTCTACGGTGGAAAAGCTGTCTTTAACTACGCCGTCAAGTGGAATGCGTTCGTGCGGCTTTACTATGATTTCCGATCCGGCTTTTACGGTTTCCGCCGGCACGGTTTCCTCGCGTCCGTTTCGGATAATAGTAGCAGTGTCCGGGCGGATCTTAGACAGTTTTTCAATGTTGCGCCGCGAGTTGTCAACCGCTATATCCTCGATAAATTCGCCTATCGAGAACAAAATTGAAACCATGGCGCCTTCTGTAAACTCACCAAGGCAGAACGCCGCGATCACCGCAATAGTCATCAGTGTCGTTTCGTCGATCCTTAGCTTTAGTGCGTTTTTTACGCCGTGAATAAACGTTTCATATCC
>CADAYK010000010.1 GCA_902792105.1 uncultured Ruminococcus sp. | reverse complement strand
CCCGCACCGTAAGCGCAAACAACGGAGTTTATCCCCCTACTGTCACAACTCCCAATAACCTTTCTTACGGCGACCGTTACAATAACGGCAACATCAAAAACAACGTCGATCCCGCTCAACAAAAGCAGGCGCCGCAGCAAAGCAAAGCGCCTGTTATCGCGGCGGTGTCCGTGGCGGTCGTAGCTGTTATTCTTGCAGCGGTGATTTTGTTCATTATACTCGGAAACAAAGATAACGGAGGCGATAACTCAAACGGAACGACTGCCGTGACAACTGTTAAACCCCAAAATAACGACATTAAGGCTCAGGTAGTTGTACCCGAGCTCAGCGGAAAAACAAGAACCGAAGCCATAAAGATTCTGGACGACGCACAGCTTGACTACGAAACCGTAAGCAAATCCACCGACAAACTCGAGGAGGATAACAAAGTTATTGAACAGTCCCCGGCAAACGGCAAAACCGTAAACGAGGGCGACAAAATCACGCTGTACATCGGCGAATACAAGGAGCCCGAAACCGAACCTCAAACCGAGGCCGAAACGGAAGCGGCAAAAACCATATGTTGCGCAAGCGAGGACGCCACGCTCAGAGACGCTCCGAGCAAAAGCGGCAACAAGCTTTTATCAATAAAATCACGTGAAGCTGTTGAGTATTTAGATACCGCAAATGACTTTTACAAGGTCAAATACAACGGCGTTACAGGATATGTATGGAGCGTGTGCTTCAGCCCGGACAAAAACGCGCCGCTTTATTACGGCACCGGAAACGAATCCTCAGGCAGTTCCTCCACAGGCAGCAAGATACTTTATTGTATCGCAACAGACAACGCCCACCTATGGAAAACAGCAAATCCGGACGACCATATTGACGATCCGGATCATTACTATTACGTTATTCCCCGTTATGAAACCGTAAGACTTATATCTGATTACGGCGATTTTTACAAAGTCAAATACGGCAGCTACGAAGGCTATGTTTTAAAAGAAGCTTTCAGCCCGGACAAATACGCTACACCTTACGGCGGTAATTAATAATGAGAAGCAAATTAATAATATCAATATGTTTGGCTGTCGCTGTAGCTGCAATAATATTTTCGCTTTTTACCGTAATACCTTTTATCAACGGCAAAAACTCAGCGGAGTCAGCAACAGACACGACAGTTATCCAAACGACCGAAGATCCGACGATTCCAACCGAAACCGCCGGACCTTCGGAAACGACAGCGGCAAACGTAACGTCACAGACGCCATCTGTCACCGCTCAAACTCAGCCGCAACCCACAACCGGCACACAAAAGCTAATACAAAATTTCGGTGTAATAACTCAGCTTCCGGAGCTTCCTACAGGCTGCGAGGTCACATCACTCACCATGCTGCTTAACTATTCGGGAATCAACGCCGACAAGCTGGATATCGCCGACAACTACCTTACTAAAGGCGAATACGGCGTGACCGACCCGCGAAAAGCCTTTGTAGGCGACCCGAGAACCGAAGAAAACTCCCGCGGATGTTACGCTCCCGTGCTTGTGGAAGCGGCGAACAAATACCTTGCGGCGCAGGGTTCGGACAAAACGGCTCTGGATATTTCCGGACGAGAGCTTGAAAGTTTGTTTCCGTATATTGACAAACAAATCCCTGTAATAGTTTGGGGAATCATGGATTGCCAGCAATCCGAGGTTGTAAACATAGGCGAAGCCGACGGTCAGCCGATAAACTGGGTACGTCCCGAGCACTGCATGGTACTTATCGGTTATGACGACAGTCATATTATTGAAGCCGACCCGTATCACGGCACGACAATAACCTATGACAAGGAACAGTTCCGCTCAGGCTACAACGACCTGTTTAAACAAGCGGTTGTAATTCAATAAGTTGTAATTCAATAATAAAAAAACCGGCTCAAAATCTTTACGGATTTTTGAGCCGGTTCTTTATGTTTGTTATCAAATCAATAAATTTTTGCCAACTTTTTCTGAATAGCCGTGGCGTCGCTGATGTTCACCTCGCCGTCGAGGTTGTAGTCGGCAGCAGCGCAGCGTTGATCGCTGAGCGTAGATATATTCGCAACGTGCCGCTGAATGGCGGTAGCGTCCGAAATGTTTACCGAACCGTTGCCGTCAGCGTCACCAAACAAAGCAAACGCTAAGCTGTTGCCGACGGCGTAGTAATGCGCCGCGGAACCGAATTCGCCGCAAATGACAAATCCGGGCACCCTGACAGTCTGAAAGTTTTCATCCTGCGTATAGCCGATGCTCATTTCGCCGAGATGCTCTGCTGTTTCCGGAACCATGACGGATTTAAGGCTGTCACATTGATAAAAAGCTTTATATCCGATTTCATTTACACTGTCGGAAATAACGGCACTTTGCAATACAGGGCAATAGCTAAATGCTTCCCGTCCTATATGCGTCACGCTGTCGGGAATAACAACTCTTCTAAGACTTCTGCAGCCGCAGAACAAATATTCCGAAAGCTCGGTTATACCATCGGGAATAACAATACTCTCCAAGCCCGAACAACTGAAAGCCGAAACACCAAGCCTTGTAAGCGAAGGCGGCAGATCAATTGATTTTAAACCCGAGCAACTGTCAAATGCATAATCACCGATATTGGTAACGCTGTCCGGGAAAGTCACCTTTGTAATGCTTTCAGTGTTATTGAAAGCGCTGTCCGCAATCACCCTTACTCCGTCGGGAATCATCACTTCAGCGGGCACTTCCTCTCCCTTGTAGCCTAACAGACATCCGTCCTTTTCAACAAGGCTGTTATCGGGCAGGCTGTTGTACCAGGCTGTATCCGCAAATGAGTTTGCATTTATCTGCTCCAGGGTCGATGGTAAGCTAAACCGGGCAAGATCACGGCATCCTTTGAACGATTCTTCAATGCACTTTACTCCTTCGGGAATAGTTACGGAAGTCAGCTTCTCACAATAACAAAACGCATTTATACCGATACGCTCCACGCTGCCGGGAATAGCAACCGAAGCAAGATCGTTACAAAGGTAAAACGCATAATCATCAATTTGTTTAACGCCTTCGGGAATTTCAACACTCTCCAGACCTGAATTAAAAAATGCAGAGTGCCCAACGCTTTCTAAATTCTTGGGAAGTGTAATACTTTTCAGGCTTTTACACTTCTCAAAAGCATTGCCTTCGATATTTGTCACGCTGTCCGGGATTGAAATGTCCGTCAAATACCCGCAGTCTGCAAAAGCATGAAAACCTATGGTGTGTACACCGTCGGGGATCACAATACTTTTTATGGCAATCGCGTGAAACGCATCGGATTTTATGGATTTAAGGGTTGACGGCAGCACCACATTTTCAAGCTCAAAGCAGCGGGCGAACATTCCGCCGGAAACGGTAACGATTCCCTCGGGAATGGCTATGCTTGTAAGGCTTTTGCAGTCACAGAATGCCCAGTCGCCGATGTAATTAACAGAAGGGGGTATCGTGACGTTCGAGAGCTTCCGGCAGTTTAAGAACGCCATGTTGTCGATTGTCTTCAAGGTGCTCGGCAGCGACACGGTTTCCATGTTCATACAGTCCTCAAAGGAATATGAACCGGCGTTCAGCACGCCCTCCTCCAAAACGCCGTGTTTTATGCTGCCGGACAAATGGTGCCAAGGGCTGCTGTCGTAATCTCTTGCGTTTTCCATGTAGCCGTTTCCGCTGACCGTAAGTGTTTGGGTGCTCGCGTCATAGCTCCAATGGCAATTGAGCGTGGTTCCGCTTGTTACAACCTCATCGGCTGCTGCCGCGAACGAAACCGAGGCAAATGCCGCCGCCACTGCAGCGGATAAAACAACAGCTACAGTCTTTTTCAAAAACTTTTTCATAACTCTTTCTCCTTTTTGTTTTGTAACATAATCGTATCACAAGCTAAATGCGATTTAAATATATGTTTAATCAGCGGATGAAAAGAGATGCGTTTTTACTTATTATTTTTTCTTCTTTTTCTTTCTGGGCTTTTGCTTGTGATCCTGTAACTCATCCCGGTCAATTTCGTATTCCTCCTTGGACAAATAATCCGGATCATTTTCGGGGAATTCAAGCTCACTGTAAGCCGACTCGGGAATAAGCTTAAACTTCTTAACATAAATCAGGAAGCAAATTGCCGCGAACGCAAGCAGGCAAACCAACGAAACCGCAAAGCCCGGCCAGAAGCCCTTGGGATAGTACTCGATAACAATGTCGTGCTCGCCCTTATCGAGCTCAAAGGCAACAAGTGAACCTCCTACGGGCTTCATCTCGGCAGTATTTCCGTCAACGGTGGCCTTCCAGCCCTCCTCATACGGAATCGAGGTATAGAACAGTCCGTCCTCGGAAACATTTATTTTACCCTCGATTTTATTTGCCGTGGTCTGCTTGCTCTGCATAACCTGGGTTTTAAGCTTGTTGTAGCCTTGCTCGAAAACGTCCGCGTTCAAAAGATTCACATAAATCTTTGCCGTGCCGCTCGCGCCCGCCTTCGGTTCTGCGGTTACCGAAATTTTGTCTCCCTTTGAAAAATATCCAATGCTGGCAATATACGAACGTCCCATGCCGTATTTCTTTGACTGGGGCATATCGTTCTGTAAAACTCCGATATCGTCGCTGTCGGTAACGTCGCCGTACATCAGGTAAAGACCGTCCTTGGGAGCGGTATAATTCCACTGCAGCTTTAACGCTGCCGATTTGTTAATGGAAGAAAAGCTGTAGTTGCCGTAGGAAAGCTCGGTTACATTCACAATACTGTCGTCGCTGTGAGCTGTATTGAACGGAGTCAGACGAGTATAAACCGGATCACTGATTCCGGTGGCAAGCTTGAAAAACTCGCCCTGAGTTTCAAACGGATTAAACTGATCCTCGTTTTCGTCCTCTACCCATTTTTCAAGGTCCTTGTTAACCATAAAGCCCATTGGGATATAGTGGTTGTTGAGGAAAAGCTTCTCATACTGCACCGAACGAACCTCGGTAAGGTCGTAGGTGTTGCGGATCGAACCGTCGCGGAGAATAAGATACTTAAGGTTCATAAACATATTGGTAACGGGAGAACCCTCGGCATAGGTGTAGCGGTTACCGGATTTCCAGCCCATCATTCCGAAGTTTTCAAAGAACTGCGTCATGCTTTCGTTTGCCATTGAATTAAACATCGAAAGACCGTGATAACCGTTCAGTGCGCCGTCGTTGAGAGTCTGTGTCGAGGTGACCTCAGCTCTCCAAAGCTCGGGTGTGTTCTCCTCAAGCTGATGCATGGAATCAATTATCTCTTCGGTAATTTCCTCGCCGCGCGGATAAGCAACCGTGGTTGTTACGGACGTGCGGTTAACGCCGCAGTAAGCGGTAAAGCCGCTTTGAGCAATTGTTATTACAAGCAGCGACGCGATCAGCGCGTTTTTGGGAATAAAACGCTTTGTATACAGCAGAACAACCACCGTAATAAATGCGAAAATCAACGCCGAAGCGGTTATTGTCGGGCTTAACCATTCCATGTGATCCTTAAACATAATGTCGGTGCCGTTGTCGTCAAGCGCCATGATCAGCACAAAGTAGCTCAGCGCCGACGCCACGATTCCGCCAATCAGGTTCATGGTTTCGATATTCATGAATGCCCTGAACGCCATAACGATAATCACAAAGCTTATAAGGTAGCTGAAACGGTAGGGAATCATGTTTGTAAAGTGTAAGCCGTGCCAAATATAATCGAGCTGGCGTATAATGCAGCTTAAGAACATAAAGATTATGAGCGAAAGCATAACTATCTTTTCTCTGAGCTTTATGTTTTTTGAGGTAAGCGAAAAGAACGCAAAGAATATCGCTACCGAACCGCAGGCAATGTTCGGAATTGCGTCTGCTTCCTTGTTTGCCGCGCAGGTAAAGTTGATCAGGTTGCCTGTAATGCTTTTCATTGCCTTCAGCACGCCCAAAAGGTCGTTTGAACCCCCGATGTTTATGGCAAACATAGTGGGGAACGTGCTGCCCGTTGCGTGGGTGTTTTGCAGTGCGAAGAACGCCGGAAGCAGGAAAAACGCCGTCATTCCGATTGCAACAAGTGTGAAAACAGCCGTTTTTGCAAGATTAGTCACAAAAATTCTTAAGCTCTGCCAACGCATAAGGTGGTAAGCAATAAAAATAAGAAGTACAAAAATGCAGGTAAAGAAACCGATGTAATAGTTTGTAAGCAGCGAAAGCGTAAGTGTTACAACATACAGGCGAAAACGGTTTTCGGTAAGCAGCTTTACGATTCCGAGCGCCACCAGCGGAGTTATGCAAACCGTATCAAGCCAGATGGTGTTCCAGTAATAGCCCATAAAGAACGCGCAAAACGAAAAACAGCAGCCGGAAATAAGCAAGGTTGCGTCGCTGCGTTTAAACACGCTTTTAAGAAAATACGCCATAAAGCTGCCGGCAAGCGCGATTTTGATACAAACCGAGAACATAAGGAACTCGCGCAGCCAGTCGGCAGGAATGAACACCGACATAAAGTTAAGCGGACTTGCAAGGTAATAAGACATCAGCGAAAAGTAGTTGGTGCCTCCTCCGACAGCCCATGTCCAGAACAGCGATTCTCCGTGTTTTAGCTTGTCCTGAAAATCGACAAGAAACGGAAAGTACTGATGCCATAAGTCGGTAACCAAAATTTGCTTGTCGCCGAACGGAGAAACCTCCATCAGCCCAAAAGCGGTTACCATAAGAATAAATGGTATCAAAAATGCGAGCCACACAAACATGTTGCGCGATAAAAGGGCGGCAAGCCTTCCTTTAATACCCGAGGGCTCGCGAAGAGTTTTTGTTTTAAACATAAAAAACCTCCGGTAAAAATTTTTAGACATAATAATACATATACTATTCTATCACGTTTTTAAATTTTGTAAATAAAAATTTTTTAAATTTAAATAAAATTTTGAAAATGGTTGGACATTTAAATATAACTTTGATATAATAAAGAATGAAAAATAATATTGGGAGTATAGATCAAATGAAAACAGTAGATCTCGTTGTGCCCTGCTACAACGAGGAGGAAGGACTCGAGCATTTTGTGCTCGAAACCAACAAGGTCATAGCGTCCATTCCCGGTTACAGCTTCCGTTATATACTTGTCAACGACGGAAGTAAGGATAAAACCTATCTTGTAATAAAAAAGCTTGCAGGGCAATTTGATAACATAAAATACATATCTTTTTCGCGCAACTTCGGAAAAGAAGCCGCAATGTACGCCGGGCTTGAACATTCAAGCGCCGATTATGTTGTGGTTATGGACGCCGATTTACAGCATCCTCCGCAAATTTTTCCGAAAATGCTCGAGGCTATGGAGCAGGGTTATGACTGCTGCGCCACCAAACGCGACGAACGCGAGGGCGAAAGCTTTTTCCGCGGAGCTTTTTCCAAGCTGTTTTTTAAGCTTTCCAACAAGCTCACCGACGTAAAAAACCCGTACGGAGCAATGGATTACCGCATGATGACGCGCCAAATGGTCAACTCGGTGCTTGAGCTCAGCGAGGTACAGCGCTTTTCAAAGGGCATTTTTTCCTGGGTTGGCTTTAATACAAAATGGGTTTCGTTTAAAACGGTAGACCGCGAGCTCGGAACAACCAAATGGAAGTTCTCTTCGCTGTTTAAGTACGCAATAGACGGCATAACCTGTTTTTCGGTCGCGCCGCTCAGATTCACCGCGGTTATGGGCGCGATAATCTTTGTAATTTCGCTGATTTACATCATTATTACTCTGATCCAAACTCTGTTTTTCGGTATAACCACCCCCGGTTATGTAACAACACTGTGCGCAGTGCTGTTTTTGGGAGGTCTCACCGAAATGTCAATCGGAATTTTGGGAGAGTATATAGGTAAAATATATATGGAAACAAAGGAAAGACCTATTTATATAACCAAATTTTCAAACTTTGCGGAAGAAAACAATCAAGAAAAGGAGAGTAAAAAATGAGCGAAACCAAAACAAAAAAGTCCATAGGCGTTTCGTTTGCGGCTATAATCACGGCAGTGCTGCTGATTATTTCCTGTGTTACTGCCTGCGTGGCTATAAACTCGGGCGGCTCGGCAGCTGCCAACGCTGCTTCCGCCGCGCTTGATGACGCCAAAAAAGCGGTAACTGATTTTGTTGACGATTCGGTAAGACTTGAAGCCGATTACTACGACAACCTGTTCAAAAAGGTTAACACAGCCGTAGTAATGTATCAGGGCAAAAATGACAACGGACAGCTTGAAAACATCTGTTCCGCTGTCGGCGCCGACTTTATCCTTATTACCGACGCCAAGGGCAAAATCACCAAGGCTTATCCCGATGAAAAGCTTGTCGGAAAAACCCTTAAGGAAAACAAAATGAACGCGTTCGGAAAAATCACAAAGGGCATTGTTGATAAAATAACCACAGATCCCGAAAAGACCGACGACGGCTACAAAATTAACGTAGGTATGAGACGTCAGGACAGCGACGGCGTTCTTGTTCTCGGAATCACAGACGACAGCTACGCTGTGGTTGCAGGTGAAAATCTTGCCGATTCCTGCGGCAAAAACACCATTGTTGAAAAGGAAGGCAAAATCATAAGCACCAATTTTGCTCCGGCGGGCGGTTGCGAAAGCATTGAAGCGTTTGAAAAGAAGGCAAAGGAAGCCGGCTACACCTTTGACGGCAAGCATTACGAAACCAAAAAGGGCGACAACGAGGACTACACCGTTATGGTTGCGGCGGCAGACACCGGTTCAAACAACACAACCTCTATCATTATCATCGTTGTTACAAACGCTGTACTTATTTTAATAGGAGTTTGCCTGTATTTAGTAGGCTCGAAGAAGAAATGAAAAGTTTTTTAGCAAAGTTTTTTGACATTAAATTTTGGAAATTTATATTGGTAGGTATAATCAACACCTTGGTCGGCAACGGTTTACAGTTTTTACTTTTTAACTTTACACCGCTGAACACACTGGGAGATCCCGGCGTGTTCATCGCCAGCGCAACAGGCTATGTTATCGGAAGCATAGTCAGCTACATCCTCAACAAACACTTCACCTTCAAGAACACCGAAAAGGGCTGGAAACCGATTTTCCGCTTTGCCCTCAACATTGCGGTATGCTGGGTGATAGCCTATGTGATAGCGGTTCCGCTCACAAGCTGGATCTGCACCGCAAACAATATTTCACTGTTCTCGTGGAGCGTTCAGACAACATCCGCAAACCTTTCGATGGTTATCGGAAGCGTCCTGTTTGTTGCCTGCAACTATGTGGGACAAAGGTTCTTCGCTTTTAAGGAGAAGGAAGAGGAAAAATAAAGTTTTATACAGCCTGTGTTAATACAAACGCAGGCTGTTTCTTTTTGTAAAAACCATTGACGGCTTGCCGAAATATGTATATAATTGTTTCTGCGGGGTGATTAATTTGTTTTGGAACGTAATTCTTTGGATCCTGCTCGGCTTGCTCGGGCTTATTGTAGCTTATATTCTGCTTGTTGTAATAAGCTGCCTGTTTGCCGACAGACACAGGGTTTATGATAAAAACAGCAAATACTTCAGATTTTTGCTCAACAGCTCAACGGGGCTGGCAATCAAATTAATACGGATCAAGATAAAAGTATCCGGCTTGGACAAAATGCCGGACGGCAGGTTTTTGCTTGTCAGCAACCACCGTTCAAAATTCGACCCGATCCTCAGCTGGTACGCATTCAAAAAATACGACCTCGCCTTTATTTCAAAGTACGAAAACTTTGAGGTTCCCATTTTCGGAAGAATCATCCGTAAGTGCTGTTTTATGGGAATAGACCGCGAAAATCCGCGCAAGGCGGCAAAAACGATTATTCAGTCGGTAAAGCTCATAAAAAGCGACGAGTGTTCGGTCGCGGTTTACCCCGAGGGCACGCGCAACTACGGCGAAGGTCTTTTGCCGTTCCACAACGCTGTGTTCAAAATTGCGCAAAAAACTGAGGTTCCCATAGTTGTGCTCACCGTTAAGGGAACATATGAAATTCAGAAAAACTTTCCGCTTCACAAATCGGCGGTCAGCCTCGATGTGATCGACGTTATCCCCGCCGACCGTGTAAAGGCATCAACAACTGCACAGCTCGGCGATGAAATCACCGCTTCTATGCTTAAAAATCTTTGAGAGGTATTATTATAATGAAAACATATTTGCTCTACAACTCAAAATCAAAAAACGGAATGGGTGAACAAAGCGCAAAAAAAGTCAAGGAAATCTGGAAATACAAGGATTTTGAAAAGCTTGATATTACAAGTATAAACTATCCCGGGTTTTTCGCGGAACTTAACGAGGACGACGAGGTTGTTATCTGCGGCGGCGACGGCACGCTGAATCACCTTGTTAACGAGGTGGACTGCAACAAAATAAAAAACGACATTTACTACTATCCGGCAGGCACCGGAAATGATTTTTGGCGCGACATTGGTAAAGATGAAAACTCCGCACCAGAAAAAATCAATAAATACCTTGTTGACCTTCCAATTGTAAAGGTCAAGGGAAAAACAAAACGCTTCATCAACGGTATAGGCTACGGAATTGACGGCTACTGCTGCGAAGAAGGCGACAGGCTCAGACAAAAAAGCGACAAGCCCATTAACTATACAAACATTGCGATCAAGGGCTTGCTGTATAAGTATAAGCCGGCAAACGCCACGGTTGAGGTCAACGGCGAAAAGTACTTTTTCAAAAAATGCTGGCTCGCTCCCACGATGAACGGTCGCTTTTACGGCGGCGGAATGATGGCGGCTCCCGGTCAGGACAGACTTAACCCCGAACACACCGTAACCACAATGGTAATGAACGGATCCGGAAAAATCAAAACCTTGATTGCGTTTCCGTCGATTTTCGAGGGCAAACACGTTGAAAAAACCAAACTGGTGACAACATTTACCTCAAAGCGAGTTAAGGTCAGTTTTGACCGCCCCGTCGCTCTTCAAATTGACGGCGAAACCGTGCTTAATGTCAGCGAATATGTAGTTGAAGCGGCAAAAAAATAAAGGCAATACCGCATAATTCAGGTGTGCGGATTGCGCAGCAAGATTTTTCGTCAGATTGTACAAATAAATCGAGGTAAGGCTGTCGCCTTGCCAAGATTTTTTGGGCAAGCTGACGGAATAATATTCAAGCAAGCCGTGCGCTTTGAATTGTGCGGTGTTGCCTAAAAAATTTACGGTCAGGACAAAACATCCTGACCGTTTTTGTTTAAGACTACATCTCGGTTACGATTTCGTTTACGGTTTTTCCCGGAGGGATCATGGGAAGTACATTGGCGTCGGGGCTGATTTGACAGTCGATAACAACAGGAGCGTTAAGCTCAACCGCTTTTTCGATCGTCGGTACTATTTCCTCGCTCTTGGTAATTCTCATGCCTTCAACACCGAAGGCGTTCGCAAGCTTTACAAAGTCTGTAGCCCTGTGCGGATCGGTCTGTGAAAAACGGCTGCCGTAAAAAAGCTTTTGCCACTGCCTTACCATGCCAAGCACGGTATTGTTCATAACAATAACGATTACGGGCAATCTGTATGATTTAAGCGTTACAAGCTCGTTTAAGTTCATATGGAAGCTTCCGTCGCCCGTGAAAAGGAACACCCTGTCGTTCATATGCGAAACCTGCGCGCCGATAGCGGCGCCCATTCCGAAGCCCATTGTGCCCATTCCGCCCGAGGTGAGCAGGGTTTTTTTATTTTCAATTTTAGCGTACTGGGCAACCCACATTTGATGCTGTCCTACGTCTGTTGCGATTATGTCGCTGTCATCCTTGATTTTGTTGACAGCCTCGATAATCTCATCGGGCAGCGGATAAAGGCTTTTGGGGTGCGACGAATTGTCAAACTGATGCTTCCACTCGTCGATTTTGTCGAGCCAGTGGGAATGATCCTGCTGTTCAAGACCTTTCAGCAGCGCCTGCAGTATAAGCTTGGCGTCGCCGAGAATATATTCGTCAACCTTAACGTTTTTATTGATTTCATTTTTGTCTATTTCAAGCTGGACGATCTTTGCCTGTTCACCAAAACGCTCGCGGTCACCTGCAACACGGTCGGAAAAACGTGCTCCGCAGGCGATAATCAGGTCGCAGCCCGCGGTAATCATTCCTGTTTCATAACCGCCGTGCATGCCGATGTTGCCGATACAAAGCGGATGGCTTGCCGGCAAGCATCCGAGTCCCATAAGCGAACAGCAAACGGGCGCGTCAATAAGCTCGGCAAAATCTCTGAATTCGGAACAGGCATTAGCGCTCAAAATACCTCCGCCGGCGTAAATCATCGGGCGTCTTGATTTTCTGATAAGCTGCTGAACCCTTTCAATGCTTTCGGGGTTGTCGATTTTAGCGGGTTTGCTTACCGCCGCCGCTGCCGGGATGAATTCGGTCACCGCCGCGGTAATATCCTTTGGAACGTCAACCAAAACCGGACCCTTGCGTCCTTCGTTGGCAAGCTCAAACGCCCTGCGTATTGTGGGGGCAAGATCCTCAACCTTTTTCACAAGGTAACTCGCCTTGGTGATCGGCTTAACAATATTAACAATGTCAACCTCCTGGAAGCTGTCGCGTCCGAGCTGGTCAATATTTACATTGCCTGTAATAGCAACAACCGGAATGCTGTCGATGTTGGCGGTGGCAAGACCGGTTACAATATTGGTCGCGCCGGGGCCTGATGTTGTAATGACCACGCCGGTTTTGCCGGTTGAACGCGCATATCCGTCGGCAGCGTGAGAAGCGCCCTGTTCGTGCGCGGTAAGAATATGCTTGATTTTATCGCTGTACTTATATAACGCGTCATAGGTATTCAGCGCCGCTCCTCCCGGATAGCCGAATACAGTGTCAACGCCCTGTTCAACAAGACATTCACAAATAATATCAGCGCCTGTAAGCTTCATAATATATAACCCCTTTTTTAGTCCGCACTGCTTATGCGGAAAAATAGACTAAATTATATTTTAGCGCATTAAAGCGATGTTGTCAATACTTTGCTAAAGTGTTCAAACCGATTTTGTAAACAAATTGATAACCGAAACGCTTTTTTCCGCTGCCATTGAGCAGAATTTTACAAAGTCAACTCCCTTGTTTTCGTCAAGGTCATCCGAAATCGCGCGCAAAATAGCAAACGGAGTTTTGCAGCACCAGCAGGCGTGACCTATTGCCGCGCCCTCCATTTCGCAAGCCATAGCTCCGAAGCGGTCGTTCAGAAGAAGTCTTTTGCGCCTGTCTGATACAAAAATGTCTCCGCTGGCAATTATTCCCTGGACCACCTTTGTATCGGGAAGCTCTTTGGCGCATTTGGCAAGAAGTGTCGATACGTTCTTGTCGCACTCAAAAAACATGATCCTGCCGTCCGGGAAGCTGACCTCGCCCTGTTTATTGCCGAGAGCGGTGGTGTTCATGTCGTGCTCAACAGCTTTTGTGGCGACAACAAAATCGCCTATGCTTACAAGCGGAGACAGAGCGCCCGCAACGCCGCTGTTTATCACAAGCTCGGGCTTGTAGCGGTTGATCAGCGTTACGGCGCAGATTGCGGCGTTGACCTTGCCTATTCCGCAAACTACAACGACGATATCTATACCGTTAAGCTTGCCGCTGATAAAACTCATTCCGTTTATTTCTTCGTTTGTTGTGTTTTCGGCAAGAGCGATAATTCCGTCCGCCTCAACCTGCATTGCGCAAATAATGCCTATCATATTACTACCTTCTTTTTATAATATATTTATTGGTTTTACATTTAGCTGAAATTGTCCGTCTGGTACATTATTATCGACAACGCCGCAAGCGGCGCGGTCTCGGCGCGGAGAATACGTTTGCCGAGCGTCGCGGCTTTTCCGCCGCCCGACATAACAAGCCCGGCTTCTTCTTCCTCAAAGCCGCCCTCGCTGCCGATAAACATACCTATTGTTTTTGGCTTGTCCGTGAGAATATTTTTTACCGAATCGCCGCCCATTTCATAGAAGAAAATTGTTTTATCATTTTTCTTTGTAAGCTCTGCCGCCTGTTTAAAGCTGACGCAGGGGCAAACCTCGGGAATTATTCCGCGGCGGCTTTGCATTGCAGCCTGCAAAGCAATTTTTTGCCAGCGCAATATTTTTTTGTTCAGCGATTTTTCGTCGGGACGCGAAACACAGCGCGCGCTGATCATCGGAACAATGCGGCTTATGCCGAGCTCGACGCATTTTTGCACGATGTAATCCATCTTGTCGCCCTTTGGCAACGCCTGATAAAGCGTTACAAACACGTTGGGTTCGTTTTCGCAGGGCTTTGCGTAGATAACCTTAAGCTTCACCGAATTCGGCAAAATTTCATCGCACTCGCACTCAAGCTGAATACCTTTGGGTGTAACTACGGTGACAGGCTCGTTTTTTCTTAGCCTGAGCACCTTAGCGTGCTTTGCGTTTTCTCCCGTGAGTATACAAAAATCTGATTTTACCTCATTTTCACAAAAAAACCAAGCCATTTTCAGATACCTTTCATATTTTCTGATTATTATATATAATAACTCAAAAAGAAAATAATTGCAATAAGATTTACATAGTGGTAAAATATAAATGTATAATATTATGGACAGGGAGGATACTATGGTAACGCTTACAGATGTAGACATTATTCAGCTTTTAAGAAAAAACAATCTTAACCAGGACACCCTTCAAGAGGATGTTGTCGCAAAGCTTAAACAAAAAGGACTTAAAACAGCCACAGCCGAAAGCTGTACAGGGGGACTGTTAAGCGAAAGAATCACGCGCGTAAGCGGTTCAAGCGAGGTTTTTGACTGCGGGATCTGCTCCTATGCCAATTCTATAAAGGAAAAGGTGCTTGGAGTCAATCCCGAAACCCTTACTGTTCTCGGCGCTGTATCGGCAGAAACAGCCATTCAAATGGCGGAAGGCGTAAAAAAAATATCGGGAGCTGACATAGCCGTAAGCACTACGGGTATAGCCGGTCCCACCGGCGGCACAGCCGAAAAGCCCGTTGGACTGGTGTATATGGGAGTTTGCACCAAGGACAAGGCATATGCCGTTAAGCTGATGCTCGGCGGTCAGGCAAACAGAGTGAATTCAAGGTCATATATTCGCAAGCTTGCTTCCGACGCGGCGTTGTTTACAATATTGTCGGAATGTCACTCAATGTAACATTAGCACAGGGTTTGGTATAGCGCCAAACCCTGATTTTTATACTATTCTCAATTAAAAGGCTTGAACAGATGTTAATGGAATTAATTAAGAATAGTATTAAGTATACATATATTTGCGGAACTGTGTGGGTGTGTGACCGTTTAGCCGCTTGAATACCCGTGAAAAATACATTTGATCGGTATAACCCACGGAAAAAGCAACGTCTTTAATTGACATTTTTACATCCGCAAGAAGAAACTCCGCGCGCGAAATCCGCCGGCGGTTTATGTAATCCACAGGAGATAATCCGGTTTCATTTTTAAACAGTCTGTAAAAATGACTTCGGTCAATTTTTAGATACTCTACAACCGTGGTTACATTAAGCCGGGGATTGCTGAAGTTTTCTTCAATGTATATCCTTGCCGAAAAAACATAACGGTTTTCTTTTCGGTATTCTCCGGGGTACAATTCAAGATAAAATGACAGCATCAGAATAATAACCGCGGCGTTACGGTGCCTTATGAACTCTGCGTTTGCCGAACAATCGGGATAATCAAACAGCAGTTCAAAATCGTCCTTGTTTAACCTTCCTACGGTCGGCGACGTTATTGTAAAATCAATTTGACTGACGTATGCAGCCGCCGCAAAGCCGTTGAACTCTATCCAGTAGAATTTCAGGTTGTCCGCCTGTTCTATTTTGAATTTTTGGAACGGAAAAATCATAATTGAACAGTCTGTTTCAACAAGATGGCTTGTTCCGTCAACGTTGACAACACAGCTTCCCCTGAAAATATATATCAGCTTGTATGATGAAACCGCCACGGTGTCGGCATATATATTGCCTGTTTGAAGGTTGTTTCCGCATGATTGACATATTAACTCAACATTATTTTTAGCTTTACCTTTTACTATAACTTCACTTTTCATCATAACTCCCTATTTTAGTAGGACTATGCAACATTTGTCCTTATAAAAAATACAAATATACATAGAAATAATGTTTTTAGGATTATATACTATAAATATACTACAATATTTCTACATATATTGCAATAGTATGAGGAGATTATTCGATGAATTACAAGTATAATGTGGTGAGTTATGACAAAAATATTCCGGCAACGATAATGTATCTTAATTTATCATCCGATACTCATAAAACCGAGCTTCAATGGCACCGTGAACCCGAGCTGGTTTATGTGATTGAAGGAGATTCGGAATGCTGCCGTAACGGAGAGTCCCGGGTTTTGCACTGCGGAGATTTTATTTTGTTCAACAGCGAAGATGTTCATCTTGTGCGTCCTGTGCACGGAGGAAGCTGCAGGCTGTTGTGCATTAACTTTTCGTTTGAATATATCAGGATGTTTTGCAAACCTATCGACAGCGTGATTTTTGACATAAGCCGTTCACCCGAAGCCAAAAACGAAGTTATTGAACTTATGAAAAAAATAGCGTCCACCGACGACGAAAGCGATTATTCCTCGCTGATACTGATTTCATACATAAACAAGCTTTACTATGTTTTGCTCAGCAAGTGTATGTGCTTCAGGCGTTCCGCAAACTCAAGCTCGTCGCCGAAACGCGATTTTTCATACGCCAAAACCGCAATTGCCTATATCAACGAAAACTATAAACGCGAAATCACGCTTGATGAGATTTCGTCGGTGGTCA
This sequence comes from uncultured Ruminococcus sp., assembly GCA_902792105.1. Lineage (GTDB taxonomy): Bacteria > Bacillota > Clostridia > Oscillospirales > Acutalibacteraceae > Ruminococcoides. Next base: position 8,756 of record CADAYK010000010.1, on the reverse strand, counting down.
ACCTGTCGCCGTCTTATTTTTCAAAGTATTTCAAAAACGTGACTCAAGTCAGTTTTTCGGAATATCTCGCGAGTTTACGGCTTGAAAACGCCGTGGACGATATGCTCAATAACAACGCTACGGTTTCCGCCGCGGCAATGGAAAACGGATTCGCAAACGTTAAATCCTTTATTACCCAATGTAAAAAGATTTATAACTGTACGCCTGCTCAATACAAAAAGCAGGTCACAAAAAGAAATTCGGCATAATATGCGCAGACAGAACCGGTTCAAAACTCAAGTCGAGTTTTGAACCGGCTTTTTTATTATCTGACGATCAGATCTTTGATTTTATAAACGTCGCCGTCCATTACGGTGTAGGTGCTTCTCAGTTCGCCTTTAATTTCGGGAGAAATCGCCTGATGGATATACAGACTGTCAATGCCGAAATCCGCCGCTCCTCCTATGTCGGCAAGATAATCGTTGCCGATCATTATTGATTCATCCTTTTTAAGCCCGTAACGGTCAAACAGGATTTCAAAATAATGAGCGTCGGGCTTTGAGCACTCTTCCTCTGAGCTGATGCAAACACCGTCAAAGTACGGCAGAAGCCCCAGCATATTAAGCTCGTGAACTGTGAACGAAAGCTGCGCGTTTGACAGCAGGTAAATCTTTTTACCTTTGGCTTTAAGGGTATTGAGCAGGTCGGTCACACCGTCGTAGAGCTTGAGCATTTTTGTGGAGTAGCAGCGGAAAGCCTCGGCAATAAACAGCACCTGAGCCTTTGTGGGGCGCACTCCTTTTAAAGTAAACAGCTGACGGAAAATTTTGTCGATTTTTATATCGATAACCGTGTATTCGGGATGACGGCGGTGAACGCGCTGTTTTTCTTTTTCAATCAGCTTTCCGTACTGCGCGCCGAGCTCTTTGTATGTATAGGCCGCGCCGTGATAACCGTACAGCAGCGCAAGCTTTTTCCAAAGAGCTGCCTGCCATTCGTCGGTGCGGATGTCGATTAAAGTTCCGTACAAATCGAATATATAATTTTTGTACATATTACCACCTCAATTTATTTTACCAATTACGCGGCATAATTGCAATAGTTTTTATTTTGTGATAAAATCTTTTTATAACCTTAACAACGAGGTGGTAGTGTGACAAAAAAGGAAATCGCCCTTAACGCGGTCGAGGCGCTTAAAACAGAATATCCCGACGCTTTGTGCTCGCTTACATATTCCGACCCGCTGCAGCTTTTGATAGCCACAAGGCTTTCGGCTCAGTGCACGGACGCGCGCGTAAACATGGTTGCTCCTGCACTTTTTGAACGGTTTAGATCCGCTCAGGATTTTGCCGCGGCTACCCCCGATGAAGTTGCGGAATATATTAAAAGCTGCGGCTTATACAAAACAAAATCTCGTGACATCGTAGCCATGGCACAGATGCTGTGCGATAATTACGGTGGCGAGGTGCCCGGCAGTATTGACGAGCTTACAAAGCTGCCCGGAATAGGCAGAAAAACCGCAAATCTTGTGTGCGGCGATATTTTCGGTCAGCCCGGTGTTGTGGTGGTTGACACCCACTGTATACGCATAACCCGAAGGCTCGGACTTCACAGGCAAACCGACCAGAAAAAAATCGAGTTTGAACTGCGCAAGCTTCTTCCTCCGGACGAAAGCAATAATTTCTGCCACCGCCTTGTGCTGCACGGAAGAGCAGTGTGCACTGCAAGAACCGCAAAGTGCGAAAGCTGCTGTATGAATAAATTTTGCAGAGGGGCGTTTAAAAGTGACAAAAAATAAAATCCGTCTGCTTGCCCTTGACCTTGACGGCACCGTGCTTACAAGCGCCAACACCCTTGACGCTGAGGTAAAAAAAGCAATTGAAAACGCCGTTGAATCGGGTATAGAAATCGTTGTGGCAAGCGGAAGACCGTTTTGCTCAATGCCTGAGGATGTTCTCGGCATTGAAGGTATACGTTACATTATCGCTTCAAACGGCGCTGCTGTTTATGACGGAAGTAAAAACCGCGTGAGGTCGGTAACCCTAAAGGAAGCCGACGTGCTGAAAATAATGGAGCTTACAAGCGAATATGACCTTATTTGGGAGGCGTTTTGCGACGGTGAAACCTGCACCGACAGGCGTTATTACGAAAATCCGGTTAAATACGGCTGCGGCGAGGCTTATGTGGATTATGTTCGTTCGTCCCGCGGCTGCACCGACGATATGCGTCAATATATTTTTAACCGCAGAGCCGAGCTTGACAGTATTGAGTTTGTGTGCAACAAGCCGGCGCAGCGCGAAAAAATAAGAGCTCTGCTGAAAGAAAATCTCGGAGGGGTATATATTACCTCGTCGTCCGCCGATTTTGTTGAGTTTATGGACGGAGAAGCCACCAAGAGCAGCGCCGTAAGATTTATCTGCGAGCGTGAAGGAATAGACATAAAAAACACCGCCGCCTGCGGAAATGCCGACAACGATGTTGATATGATAGCTCAGGCAGGTTTGGGCGCGGCGGTAAAAAACGCGTCAAAGCTCTGTCTTGATTGTGCGGACTTGATCGTTGAGTCAAACGACAACAACGGAGTTAAGCAGCTGATCGATGCTATTATGGAACACAGGATTCCAAGTAAAAAAAACACTATGAGTTCATAACAGAAACCATAGTGTTTTTTCTTATTAATCGCTGAAATCGGAATCGAGCGCAATATTAAGACGGTATTCGGGATAAGCCTGCTGAACCTCAGACAAAACCTGCTTAAAATACGCGGTTCTGTCGGGGGCGGCAAAATCAATTACCAAATCAAAGCGTATCTCCTTTTCCTCTTTGTTAAGAGCAAAGCCGTGCATCTGCATTACATATTCGTACCGCATTACTATTTTACGGATGTTGTTGAGCATTGCCTGCGTTTCATTGTCGGCGCTGCGCGAATAAACTCCTATGCCTGCCAAAATAACATGGTTGTCGCAATAAACCTTATCGGCGATTTTGCGTTCAAGCAGATCAAGCTCATTCATTGTGTAGGTGTCGGGCAGTTCAATGTGAACCGAACCTATATAATTTTCGGGACCGTAGTTGTGCAGAATCAGGTCGTAAACTCCGGTTACGTCGTCAAAGCTCAGGACGGTCTTTTTGATTTCGTTGGCAAGCTCGCCGTCAACTCTTTTTCCGAGTATGGACGAAACGCCGTCGCGCAGCATATCAAAGCCGGTTTTTATAATTATGATAGATATTACCGCACCCAGCCATGCTTCAAGGCTTATGCCCCAGACCATAAAGATTACAGCTGCAACGAGAGTTGATGCGGAAATAATCGCGTCCATCAAAGCGTCTTTACCTGAGGCGACAAGGGAATCCGAGTTTACCTTTTCGCCTGTTTTCTTTACGTAAGTGCCGAGTATGATCTTTACCACGACCGCGACCGCGATAATAATAAGCGAAACAGCGTTGTATTCGGGCGCCGTGGGCTCGATTATTTTCTTTATCGACTCGATCAGCGCGGTGATACCGGCATACATTATGATGATAGAAATCACGATCGCGCTCATGTATTCAATTCTGCCGTGGCCGTACGGGTGATTTTTATCGGGCTTTTTGCCGGCAAGCTTGGTGCTGACGATTGTTATTACAGACGAAAGTACGTCGCTTAAATTGTTTACGGCGTCAAGAGTAATTGCGATCGAGCCTGTAATAAATCCGATTACCGCCTTAAAGCCTGCTAAAAATACATTTGCGATAATTCCGATAAAACCTGTTCTTATAATAATTTTTTCACGTGACATGGAATCAGTCCTTTAATTATTTTTATTTGAGAAGTCTGTCAAGCTTCTGTCTTTCTATAAGATACGCAAACGGAAGCCCGAGTATTAAAAGCACTGCAAGCTCTCCGAGTGCTACAAGTGAACCCTGAAACAAAAAATCAATAAAATTAAATTTCAGATTGTTTATAAAGAAAAAATCTATTTCAAAACCCACAAATATGCCGTTGAACAGCGCAGGCATTAGCGCGGCGGGAATTGCAAGCTTAAAAATCCTGACCTTGCGCAGAGCATACATGCTAAGAGCCGCAAAAAAGCTTGCAAGCGAACCGAAAATCAAATCATATGGTCCGAGCACCGCAAGCGAGCTGATGTTGGCGGCAATACATCCGATTGTAAGTCCGGGGATCGCGGCAGGGGTAAACAGTGCAAGCACCGTGAGAACCTCTGAAATTCTGAATTGAACCGCCATTGACGCGCTTCCCGGCAGCAAAACGTTTTGAAGTATTGTCATTGTTGCGTACAGCGCGGAAATGATTGCCGCCTGAACAACAAACCTGACTTTTTTTGTTGTTTTTGAGCTGTCTTTCATTTTATTCACCGCAGTTTTTTTATAGTTTACATTAATATATTATCATAATAATTTTTTAAATGCAATTGACGCGGAGAAGAAAATAAAGTATTATTAATTTGTATGCAGTAAAAAGGCGGTAATTTAAAAATGAACAAAAAAAAATTATTAATTCCGATAATTGCCCTTGCAGTAGTTATTGCGATAATACTTGTTGTGGTTTTTTCGGATCCATACCGTTTTCGTCCCGAACCCAAGCTTCCCGAAAAACAAATCTCGCTTGAAACAAAAGAAACCATAAAACGTACGATTATTTCTTCGGAACTGTGCAAAAACAAGCTCTCGGAAAAATTGTTGCCCGTTTATGAAACTATAGGAGAATTCATGAATAAAAGCGACTCCGAAACCTTCTATGTTGAAAATGTTTCGGAAGGTGATTTTGAGCTTGCTTATGAAGCATATTCCGCCGACCATCCCGAGGTTTTCTGGATCGATACCAAAAGCGCTTACAGTTATTATGAAACCGAAAGCACTCTTGAAATAGAATTTAATTATATTCTCAGCGGAACAACTCTTGTCAATGCGAGAAACGATTTGAACAAAGCCTTGACAAAGGCGTTCGCCAATGTTCCCGAAAAAGCCAACGACCTTGAAATTGAGGTTTATATTAACAACTACCTTGTTGAACACTGCAGCTATGATACAAATTCGGCAATGTGCCACACCGCATACGGCGCGCTTGTAAACGGAAAGGCTGTTTGTGACGGATATGCCCACGCTTTTCAGCTTTTGTGCTCAAAAATGGGAATCGCGTGTTCCATTATTGAGGGCACGTCGGACTTTAACGACGGAAAAGAAGAAGGGCATATGTGGAACTGCATTAAGCTCGGCGACGATTGGTACAACGTTGACGTAACGTGGAATGACATAAATTCGGCACAGTTTTTCTGCGAAAGATTTTTCTATCTTAATCTGACGGATGAAGCAATACTAAAAGACCACAAGTTCAGTCCTATGTTCAACAGTCCCGATTACATCGGAACCACAACGTTTAATATTTTTCTGCCCGAATGCAAGGCGACCGAATTTCGTTATCTCGACATATATTATATTACAATAGCCGATCCGAAAAACGACAACGATATGATTGCTTCGCTTATTGCGTCGGCAAACAAAAAAGAAGAAAGCTGCAGCTTTTTGATTGCCGAATCGCTGCCTTATGCCGAAACCTGCAGGGAAATAATTAACAACGGTTACATTAACGAGTGGATTTCGGCGGCAAACCACTACTGCAGCAAAGCCAATCAAATAAGCATGGAAACCAAGGCTTACACCTATAAAAACCACAACGTATTAACCGTAGAATTAAACTATGAGTGATTGACGATATACGGTTTTAGTTGTATAATAAAGAGTAAACATTAATTAGGAGTGATAATTATGGGTATGACGATGTCTCAGAAAATCCTTGCGGCACACGCGGGACTTGACGAGGTAAAGGCAGGTCAGTTAATTAACGCCGAGCTGGATATGGTACTCGGCAACGACGTTACCTCTCCCGTTGCAATCAACGTTTTTGAGGAAAACGGCGCAACCGCTGTGTTTGACAACACAAAAATCGCGATGATCATGGATCACTTTACCCCCAACAAGGACATTAAGGCTGCCACTTTGGTTAAGCAAACAAGAACCTTCGCAAACAAATATGATATAAAGAATTTTATGGACGTCGGCATGATGGGTATTGAACACGCACTTTTGCCCGAAAAAGGTCTGGTAGGTCCCGGATGTCTTTGCATCGGCGCGGATTCACACACCTGTACTTACGGCGCTCTCGGAGCTTTTTCAACAGGCGTAGGCTCAACCGATATGGCTGCCGGCATGATAAGCGGCAAAGCCTGGTTCAAGGTTCCGTCAGCTGTTAAATTCAACCTTACCGGCAAGCCTCAGGGATATGTAAGCGGCAAGGATGTTATTCTTCATATTATCGGAAAAATCGGCGTTGACGGCGCTCTTTACAAATCCATGGAATTCTGCGGCGACGGTGTTAAATACCTTAATATTGACGACCGTCTTTGCATTGCCAACATGGCTATTGAGGCAGGCGCAAAGAACGGTATTTTCCCCGTAGACGATATCACCCGTGAATACTGCAACGGAAGGTATCAGGGTACTCCTGTTGAGTATACCGCTGACGAGGACGCTGAGTACGACGAGGAATATACAATTGACCTCAGTAAGATCCGTCCCACAGTCGCTTTCCCCCATCTTCCCGAAAATACAAAGACCGTTGACGAAATAGCAGACGGCGAGGTTAAGATCGACCAGTGTGTAATAGGAAGCTGCACAAACGGCAGAATCAGTGACCTTAGAGCCGCCGCCGAAATATTTAAGGGCAAACACATTGCAAAGGGAGTTCGCTGCATAGTAATTCCGGGCACTCAAAAAATTTGGCTGCAGGCTATGCACGAAGGTCTTTTTGACATTTTTGTAGAAGCAGGAGCGGTTGTGTCCACTCCCACCTGCGGTCCGTGTCTGGGCGGTCATATGGGCATTCTCGCGGCGGGCGAAAAAGCTGTTTCAACAACAAACCGCAACTTTGTAGGAAGAATGGGACACGTTGACAGCGAGGTTTACCTTGCAAGTCCGGCTGTAGCCGCCGCAAGCGCTGTCGCAGGCTTCATCACCGACCCCGACAAGGTTTGATAAGGAGGATTTACCATGAACGCTAAAGGCACTGTACATAAATTCGGAGATAACGTTGACACCGACGTAATTATCCCGGCAAGATACTTAAATACCGCTTCTCACAAGGAGCTTGCTTCCCATTGCATGGAGGATATCGACAAGGAGTTTGTAAACAAGGTTAAAGAGGGCGACATTATGGTCGCCGAGAAAAACTTCGGCTGCGGTTCATCGCGTGAGCACGCGCCCATTGCAATTAAGGCAAGCGGAATTTCCTGCGTTATAGCTTCAACCTTCGCGCGCATTTTCTACCGCAACTCAATAAATATCGGTTTGCCGATTCTTGAGTGTGACGAAGCCGCAAAGGACATTAAAGACGGTGACGTTGTTTCTGTTAACTATGACACAGGCGTTATTACCAACGAAACCACAGGCAAAACCTATCAGGCAGAACCCTTTCCGGAATTCATCCAGAATATTATTCAAAAAGGCGGCTTAATTAACTCGATTCTTGAATAAACCATTTTATAATATACTCAAATAAAAATAGTATTAAAGGAACGGCGTAAAAACCGTTCCTTTTTATATACGGATTTTTATTTTCTGTTTTATACTAAATTAGACAAAAAACTATTGATTTTTTTAGCATAATATTGTAAAATTATAATAGTATATTATTTTGGAGGCTTTTCACATGGCTGATATGTATAAAATAAGGACAAAAAACAAGGATGTGTTTTTGCGTGTGGCTAAGGGACATTTTGCGACCATGCACAGTCACACAAATTACTATATTGACGTTACAACCCAAAAAACCAGACTGAGTGAAGCAAGCGCGGTTGCAAAGCAGCTTGTTTCGGACTATCGCGCAAATACGATTATCGACACTATTTTATGTCTTGACGGCACAGAGGTAATAGGCGCCTGCGTTGCCAACGAGCTTACCAAAAACGATTTTCTTAATATTAACGCTCACCAGACAATTTATGTTGTGTCACCGGAGTTTATCGGCGGCGGACAGATGATTTTCCGCGACAACCTTATTCCCATGCTGACGGGAAAACATGTGCTTATTACTGCTGCTTCGGTAACAACCGGTAAAAGTGCGCTTGCCGCCATTGACGCGATAACTTATTACGGCGGAATCGTTGTGGGCGTATCGGCTATTTTTGCCACCGTTGACGAATGTGACGGTCACCCCGTACATTCAATTTTTAATCCCCACGACTTGGGAGATTATCAGAGCTACAAACCACACCTTTGTCCAAACTGCCAGCGCGGCGACAAAATTGAGGCGCTTGTTAACAGTTACGGTTATTCCAAGCTTTAAACAAATTTATCCGCCGTTTCAATTTTTTGGGAACGGCGGAGCTAATTGCCGCATTTTTCTATTACAGCAAAAATATTTTAAAAAATGTATTGACAAATTAATTAAGTTATACTATAATAATACTTGCTGATTTTACAGCTTTATATGGCGGAATAGCTCAGCTGGCTAGAGCATTCGGTTCATACCCGAAGTGTCGTAGGTTCAAGTCCTATTTCCGCTACCATAAACGGCCCGGTGGTCAAGCGGTTAAGACACCGCCCTTTCACGGCGGTAACACGAGTTCGATTCTCGTCCGGGTCACCATGAGCCCCTTACAAATGTGAGGGGCTTGAATTATACAATTATTTCGCCGGTGTGGTGGAATAGGCAGACACAAGGGACTTAAAATCCCTCGGTTATTGCAACCGTACCGGTTCAAGTCCGGTCACCGGCACCA
>CADAYK010000009.1 GCA_902792105.1 uncultured Ruminococcus sp. | reverse complement strand
ACAATGGCAACAACGCTTCCGAACGCCGCCTGCCAAAGCGGGATCGTTACGGGCAGGTTAAACGCAAGCAAAAGTCCTGTTACCACAGCCGAAAGGTCAGACACTGTGACGTCACGCTTGCAGAGCTTTTCAAACAAAAACTCCGACAGCACACTGCAGCCAACGCAAACGCTAATTACCAACAGGCTGCGAAAGCCGAAAATCACAACCGACATTACAGCCGCCGGAAGAAGGGCTATTATTACGTCGAGCATAATCTTTTGAGTGGTACGCGGCGAATGAAAATGCGGCGATACCTGAGAAATAAGCTTGCTCATTTTTTCTCCTCCTTTTCGGCTTTTTGCGCTTCCTTATACAGTCTTAAAACCGCCTTTGAAAGCTTATTTGTTTGCACAAGCGGCCTTTTTGCCGGGCAAACATAGCTGCAGCAGCCGCATTCCATGCAAAGGTCAACCTGCAGTGTCTTTAAATCCTCCGCCGAGTTAAGCTTATACGCCTTTGCGATCGCTCTGGGGTCAAGCTTAAGCGGACAGTGGTTAAGGCAGGCTCCGCAGTTTATGCAGGGGGTTGTCTTGGGAGGAGCCGCCTCCTTTTTATCCATAACGGTTATGGCATTGGTATTTTTTAGCACCGGCGAATTAATATCGGGCACTGTGATTCCCATCATCGGGCCGCCGTAAATAATCTTTGCGGCCTCGCTTTTTAAGCCTCCGGCAGCTTCGATGACCTCGCCGATAGGCGCTCCTACCGGCACGATCACGTTTTTGGGCTCCTTGACCGCCGAACCGTCAAGTGTGATGCAGCGTTCAACCAAAGGCATACCCGTTTCAAAATACTCTGCCAAAAAAGCCATTGTAGTAATATTAATAACAACCGCGCCAACGTCAAGCGGCAAGCTTCCCTTTGGAATAAGGCGGTGCATTGTGTTGTAAACAAGCACCTTTTCGCCGCCCTGAGGATAAATTGAGGGAAGAACGTGAATTTCAACATCATCCCTGTCCTTGGCAAGCTCCCTGAGAACAGCGATCGCCTGCTGCTTGTTATCCTCGATTCCTATGATATAGCGCGGAATTTTCATATACTTCTTAAAGGCGTCAATGCCCTTAAAAACATATTCCGCCTTGTCAATTATCGTGCGTGTGTCCGAGGTGATGTACGGTTCGCATTCGGCGGCGTTGATCACCACCGCTTCGATCTCGCTCAATTCGCGGACATTCAGCTTTACGTTTGTGGGAAAACCCGCGCCGCCAAGTCCGACCGAACCACTGTCGGCAACCGCCTGAACAAAGCTTTTGTGATCGGTGATCACGGGAGGCTTTATGTCCTCGCAGCGCTCCTGCAAGCCGTCGGGCTTGATCACAACGCAGGGTACTTTTTGTCCGTTTGAAATAACGATCTCGTCAATTTTTTCTACGGTTCCCGAAACGCCGGAATGAACAGGCGCGGAAACATAGGCGCTTGCGTCGGCGATTTTTTGACCGACCTTGACATGATCTCCTTTTTTAACGATAGGCGCGGACGGTCTGCCGATATGCATTGACATCGGGATAGTCAGCACGCCCGGCAGCGCAAGCCTTACGGGAGCTTTATCAGCAGTGTTTTTGTGATGAGGCACCCTTATTCCGTGTATTTTCATATATCCCCCTCCGAATTCAGAGTTTTGCACATATGTAATAATTATACCACATTATCACGCCCATACCAATAGTTTATATTGCACAATTGACACGTGTTTTTTTGGTAAGATTGCTTAGTTTTTGGTATAAAGAAAGGAGCTGCTCCGATGAACAGCTCCTGTAAAAATCTATTAAGCTAAAATTACTTAAGCTCAACCTCTGCGCCGACTTCTTCGAGCTTGCCCTTGATGGACTCAGCTTCTTCCTCTGAAGCCTGCTCCTTAACGGTCTTGGGAGCGCCGTCAACGAGAGCCTTAGCTTCCTTAAGGCCAAGACCTGTAACCTCACGGATAGCCTTGATAACCTTGATCTTGTTAGCGCCTGCGCTCTTAAGGATAACGTCGAACTCAGTCTGCTTTGCAGGTCCGGCAGCGCCTGCGTCTGCAGGACCGGCAACTGCAACAGCAGCGGCAGCTGAAACGCCAAACTCATCCTCTACAGCGTGTACAAGCTCTGAGAGCTCGAGAACTGTGAGGCCTTTTAATTCTTCAATAATAGCAGTAATTTTCTCTGATGCCATTTTTATTTACCTCCGGTATGTTATTAGTTAATTTTTTATTTTGCGCAGCTTATTCTGCAGCTGCTTCTTCGGCAGGAGCTTCCTCTGCGGGAGCCTCGGCTGCCTTCTTTGCGAGACATTCCTCAAAGCCGCCTTCGTCTACAACAGCCTGCATAACACGGGCAAATGCAGAGATAGGAGCCTGGAATGCTCCGAGTACGTTTGCGAGAAGAACTTCTCTGGTGGGGAGCTTTGAAAGAGCTGTGATCGTATCCATATCGATTACAGCACCGTCAAGGTAACCTGCCTTAACCTTGAAGTTGTCGTGATCCTTCGCGTAGTTGCAGAGGATTCTCGCTGCGGCAGCATACTCGCTGTCGCTTGTTGCAAGAGCAGTTGTGCCCTCAAGCACGGGCTTGATGTCCTCAAGACCTGCTTCATCACACGCACGTGAAAGAAGTGTGTTCTTTACAACGGTGTACTTAACGTCGTTTTCGCGAAGCTCTTTTCTGAGCTTTGTGTCATCCTCAGTGTTAATGCCCTGATAGCTTACTACAAGACCTGTGATGGAGCTTTTGAGTCTGTCGGAAAGCTCTGCAACGATTGCCTTCTTTTGCTCTAAAACGCTTTGACTTGGCAAAAAATTCACCTCCGATATTTTTAATACCGCAGTTCAAGAAAAAACTGTCCGAAGACATACCTCGGACAGTTGACAATTACATAAATGTAGTTGCACTTTCCTCGGCAGGCAGATAAATCTTTACGCTTTCGCACCTACTGTCTTTAGAACTGCAAGAAAATATATTGGTAACTTAATTAAAATTAAGCGCCAAACTTGGTGGGGTTCATTCTTACGCTCGGACCCATTGTTGAAGTAACGGCGATCGAGCGAACATACTGTCCCTTTGCAGCGGCGGGCTTAGCCTTGATGATAGCTTCCATAAGAGTGTTGAGGTTCTCGGAAAGCTTGTCTGTGCCGAAGCTGACCTTGCCGATGGGGCAGTGAATGATGTTTGTTTTGTCAAGGCGGTATTCAATTTTACCGGCCTTGGCTTCCCTGATTGCTCTGGCAATGTCGGGAGTAACGGTACCTGCCTTGGGGTTAGGCATAAGACCGCGCGGACCGAGGATTCTACCAAGACGACCTACAAGACCCATGCAGTCGGGTGTTGTAACCAAAACGTCGAAGTCCATCCAGTTTTCCTGCTGGATCTTCTGAGTCATATCCTCGGCGCCTACATAGTCTGCGCCTGCTTCCTTGGCAAGATCCTCGTTTGCGCCCTTGCAGATAGCAAGAACTCTAACGTTTTTACCTGTACCGTTGGGAAGAACAACCGCGCCTCTAACCTGCTGGTCAGCGTGACGGCTGTCAACGCCGAGCTTTACGTGAAGCTCAACGGTTTCGTCAAACTTGGCTGTGGCTGTTTTAATAACTGTATCCAGAGCCTCGTTTGTATCATATAATTTGGTTCTGTCAACGAGCTTAGCAGCGTCAACATACTTCTTACCGTGTTTCATCAGTTTTCCTCCATACTTAGGTGGTCAAGCGGAAACATCCTCCCACCCGGATTAATTAGTCAACTACTGTAATACCCATGCTTCTTGCAGTACCCGCAATCATGCTGATAGCCGCGTCAAGCGAACCCGCGTTGAGGTCGGGCATTTTCTGCTCGGCAATCTTAGTGAGCTGCTCTCTTGTGATCTTGGCAACCTTTGTTTTGTTAGGAACGCCGGAACCGCTGTTGATATTGCATGCTTTCTTTAAAAGAACCGCAGCAGGCGGAGTCTTTGTAATAAATGTGAACGAACGGTCGGCATATACTGTAATAACAACAGGAATAATAAGACCGATGTCATTCTTTGTACGCTCATTAAAATCCTTTGTGAACGCAACAATGGCAGGGATCTGAAGCTTAATTAAGCCTACAACCTTTTGAGCCATTGTGTTTGCACCTCCAAAATTCGTGGTAAATTGCGGAACGCCACTGTGTAGGGTCCCTCCCACAGGGAACCTGGGTTCCCAATAAAAAGCCGTTTACGGCTGATTATTCTTCTGCCAACTCCGCCTGAGCGATTTCAAGCTCAACGGGAGTTTCACGTCCGAACATAGAAACAACTACGCGGACATAGTTTTTGTCGGTATCAAGCTCGTCTACAACACCGACGAAGTCCTCAAGAGGACCATCAATAATTCGTACCGAATCGCCTACCGAATAGGACACTTTAACAACTCTTTGTTCAACGCCCATTCTGTAAACTTCCGCGTCGGTAAGAGGAACGGGTTTTGATCCCGGTCCGACAAAGCCCGTGCAGCCGCGAATATTACGCACGACATACCATGTTTCGTCGGTATAGATCATTTTTACAAAAACATAGCAGGGATAAATCTTGTTCTCAACCTCTTTGGTTTTGTCGCCGACTGTTTCGGTAACAATTTCGGTCGGAACCTTTGCGTCGATTATCATATCCTGCAAATTGCGGTTTTCCGCAGTTGAAAGCAGGTCGCTCGCAACCTTGTTTTCGTAACCCGAATAGGTATGAATAACATACCATCTTGCTTCTGAATCAGGCATTACAACTTTCTTCCTTTCGTAAGCTTAGTAATAACACGCTGTTATACAGAAGTTGTGTCCATAACAAGACCGAGTAAAGCAAACAAACCGCGGTCAAGAGCAAAAATAAACAAGCCCATGATTACGATTACGGCAATTACAATGCCGAAGTTCTTTGTTGTCTGCCTTGCGGTAGGCCATGTTATTTTCTTCAGTTCACCCTTACAAGCAACGAGGTACTTCAAAAGCCTTTGAAAAACATTGGGCTTTTTCTTGGCAGCTTTCTTGGCGTCCGCCTTTTTGGAAGCGGGCTTTTGGGCGTCTGCCTTTTTAACGTCAGACTTCTTGTCAGCCATACTGTACCTCCTTATTTAGTTTCCTTGTGAAGAGTGTGTTTCTTACAGAAGCGGCAGTACTTGTTCATTTATTTTAACTCTCATAACGGCACCTCCCGGTTATTCGGAATATTTTTAGCCTCCCTCAGCAGGGCACAAAAATAAAGCCCCTTTTAGAGGTGATAACATTTTATCACATAAAACGAAAGAAGTCAAGCTTTTTTTGCTTAATTTTGAAGCCGTGATTTTGCTCACTATATATAGTATATAAAAGTATTTTCGTCAAGACAAAACACAACGGACGCCGAAGCGTCCGGATGTTTACTGGTTTTTAAGCGTGCTCATTTTTGACACTGTTTTCTTCGGCGGTCTTTCGGGCTTAACTTCTTTTCCGATATATTTGCGTCCGGCGTCCGCGGCCTTTGACAAATCTTCGTCGAAGTATTCAGACAGCTTGTCATATTCGTCCTGTGCAAGCGAATTCAACAAAACTATGGTAATTATCGAACGGGTGTCGGCGTCGCCGTTGCCGTACTGAACATTAAAAACCCCGGCAAGCTTTTCAAGCTCCTTGCTGTTGGCTTTTGCAATGTAGGGCTTAAGCTTGGGCGCGATGTGCTCCTTGGCAAAGGTTGCGCCGCGGAAGGGGTAATAACAGTCCTCTTCGTTTTTGATTTCTTCCTTAAGCTCGGGAAAATATGTAACAAAGCGCTTTGCCAAAAACTTCGGGTCGGCGGTTCCGTCGTCGGATTTTTTCTTCTTTTGCTTAACCTGCTTTGCGCGCTTGATCGCCGTAGCGTTTGAAACGCCGTCAATAAAGTCGTTGGCAATACTTTCGGCGTCCTTCTGAGTAGCCACCATATCGTCGTAAAGCCAGGTGGAAAGTGTTTTCCACTCGTTGTCGGGGCCTTCGTCGGTCATTGCGCAGGAACGCAAAACCATTTGCTGTTTTTCGGTAAAATATACGACCGAGTACGCAATATTCTGACCGGTGAAAAGCGCCACAAGATCCTTGTCCTCTCCTTCGGAAGCGACCTTCTGACGGGTGTATCCGGTTTTTGTAAGCTCCTCTTCGACCTTTTCGGCAATAAAGTCAAAAGCCTTGGTATATTCCATGATAATCATCCTCTCGGGGTAATTGTGAGTTATATTATACAATTATATTTACGATTTTTCAAGTTTAATTTTATTAAGCCCTAAATTATGACGTATTATTCATTTTTGATGTATGTTTTCGGCATTGTGCACATTAAAAACGCACTGTGAATTATATTGCTTTTACATTAAAATCTTATTTTTTTCTTGACGAATATGTGCACTTGTGTTAAAATATTTAAAAATAAAAAATATATAAATTCTTTTATTTTTCGAGGCGCACAATGACCAGAGAGGTATTAAACAAAAAATTAGGAAGCAGTATTCGCAAGTATCGTCTTACAGCTGACATCAGCCAGGAATCACTTGCAAAAAAAGCAGGGCTTTATCCGGCGTATCTTGGCAGACTTGAAAGAGGTGAAAAATGCCCGACGATCGACACGCTTTACAAAATTTGCAACGCGCTCGGCATTACAATGGCGGAGGTGCTTTCGTTCGATAAAAATATGTACGAGCTGAACTCGGACGCAATGACACGTATTGAGCACGTGCTCGACAGGCTTGAGGAGCCTCAGCAAATCAAGGTTGCCGAAATCGTTGAGCATATTGCCGAAATAAAATAAAACCGGTTTTTAAGGGCAGATTAATCTGTCCTTTTTTTATCGCGGCACTTGAAACAACGGCGCAATTATGGTATTATAAGATATTAGTATTAAACCATTTTAGGAAAACGGGGTTGTTCTATGTCATCATCCAACGCAATCGGCGTGTTCGATTCGGGACTCGGCGGACTGACCGCCGTCAAGGAATTTTTGCACGTGCTTCCGAACGAAGAAATCATCTACTTCGGCGACACCGGCAGAGTTCCCTACGGCACCAAAAGCCGCGACACCATTAAAAAATACTCGATTCAGGACACCGATTTTCTTTTGAGCCACAATGTAAAGATGATTGTCGCCGCCTGCGGCACAGTCAGCTCGGTGGCGGGAAAAATGCTTGAAGAAAAGCTCGGCGTGCCCTACACCGGAGTTGTTAACCCGACCGTATTCACGGCGGTAAAGGAAACCGTTAACGGAAAAATCGGCGTTATCGGAACACCGGCGACGGTTAACAGCCACAGCTACCGCGACAGAATAAATAAGCTTAATCCTGATTTAAAGGTTTTTGAGCAGCCTTGCCCGCTGTTCGTTTCGCTGGTTGAAAACGGAATTATCCACCGCGACGATCAAATCACAAGACTGGTTGTAAAGCGCTACCTTTCAGGGCTAAAGGAAAGCGGAGTTGACACGCTTATTTTGGGCTGTACACACTTTCCGCTTTTGCGCGACGCTATTCAGGATTTTATGGGCGACAGCGTAAAGCTGATTGATTCGGGTTATGAAACCGCCGTTTACGCCGCAAAGGTATTGGCGGAGAAAAATCTGCTCAACGACGGCGGCAGCCCAAAAGCACCCTCATTTTTTGTAAGCGACACACCCGACGGGTTTGAAAGTGTGGCAGGACTGTTTTTGGGACGCGACATGGAACACACGGTTACGCAAATCGACATTGAACAGTATTGAGGAAAATATGGATAATATCGAACGCTACATGATTTCAATTGTGGGTGAGCAGACCATGGACGGCGAAACCGACCGCATTGAGGTGATCACCGCAGGAAAATTCATAAAGAAAAACAACCGGTATTACATCGGTTACAAGGAATATAACGAGGAAGATCCGAACGACTGGAGCGACAACCTGATCAAGGTTGACGAAAACGTTGTAACCATCAACCGCAAAGGTCAGTTCGGCTCCCAGCTCATGCTCGAAAAAGGCAGGCGCCACCAGTGCATTTACAGCACGATCGCAGGCGATATGAGCATAGGCGTGTTCACAAAAACCGTAGACAACAGGCTCGGAGAAAACGGCGGAACGCTCGAGGTCAGCTATACGCTCGATTTTAACACCGACCTTGTAAGCGAAAACAGGTTTTTTATCACGGTGGAAGAAAAACAAGTAATGTGAGGTTAGAAAAATGGACATATACGCACTTGCGGTAAGCAAGCTTAAAGAAGCCGTTACCAAAGCAATCGAAAAGGCAATTGAGGACGGAGCTCTGCCGAACGCCGAGCTTCCCGGGTTTATTATTGAAACACCTGCCGACCAAAGTCACGGAAACTTCGCCACAAACGCGGCAATGGCAGGCGCAAAAGCATTCCGCATGCCTCCCTTCAAAATCGCTCAGGCAATTACCGAACGCCTTGATCTTAGCGGCACAATGTGCGAACGCTTTGAAACCGCCGGTCCCGGCTTTATAAACTTTTTCCTCGGCGCCGAATTTTACAGCCGTGTGATCCGGGAAATCATCTCAAACCCCGAGAGCTACGGCGAATCCGGCTTCGGCAAAGGCGAGAAGGTTATGGTTGAGTTTGTTTCAGCCAACCCCACAGGCCCCATGCACATGGGAAACGCGCGCGGCGGAGCCTTGGGTGACTGCCTTGCGGCGGTGCTGAACAAGGCAGGCTACAGCGCGTACCGCGAGTTTTACGTTAACGACGCCGGCAACCAGATCGAAAAATTCGGATGTTCGCTTGAGGCGCGTTATCTTCAAATCTTCAAGGGCGATGAAATTGAATTTCCCGAGGACGGCTATCAGGGCGCCGACATAACCGACCTTGCGCGCGAATACGCCGATATCAACGGCGACGCGCTTGTTGACGCCGAGCCCGAGGCGCGCAGAAAGGCGCTTGTAGATTATGCCCTGCCGAAAAACATCAAAAAGATGCAGGACGATATGGCAGCATACAGAATCGTTTACGACAAGTGGTTCTTTGAAAGCGAGCTTCACAACAGCGGCGCGGTTAAGGAGGTTGTAGACCTGCTGACCGCAAACGGACTTACCTATGAAAAAGAGGGCGCGGTCTGGTACAAAAACAAAGAGGTTCTTACAAAGCTGTTGATCAGCGAAGGCAAAACCCAAAAATACATTGATAATCTTGAGCTCAAGGACGACGTACTTATTCGTCAGAACGGCAACCCCACATATTTTGCGGCGGACATTGCCTATCACAAAAACAAATTTGACCGCGGCTTTAAAAACCTGATCGACATTTGGGGAGCCGACCACCACGGCCATGTCATGCGAATGAAGGGCGCGATGAACGCCATAGGCTATGACGGCAGCCGTCTTAATGTAGTACTTATGCAGCTTGTAAAGCTTGTGCGCAACGGCGAGCTGGTTAAGATGAGCAAGCGAACCGGAAAGGCGATCCAGCTGCGTGACCTGCTTGAGGAAGTACCCGTTGACAGCGCGAGATTCCTGTTCAACACACGCGAGGCAAACACCCAGATGGACTTTGACCTTGACCTTGCGGTGGCTCAGGACAACCAAAACCCCGTGTACTATGTTCAGTACGCCCACGCACGCATTTGCAGTATTTTTAAGGCGCTTGCCGCCGACGGGATCACCCCGGCGGAGTGCAGTGCGGATGAGCTTGCTCTGCTGACAGCACCCGAGGAACGTGAGCTTATAAGGCACCTTGCCCTTTACACCAACGAGATCGAAAGCGCGGCAAAGGATTATGATCCGACCAAAATCACGCGATATGTTACCCAGCTTGCCACACTGTTTCACAAGTTCTACAACGCCTGCCGTGTAAAGGGCGTTGACGAAGGCTTGATGCAGGCAAGGCTTGCGCTTTGCAGCTGTGTACGTTTTGTGATCAAGAACGTGCTTACAATGTTCAGCATCAACTGCCCCGACAGCATGTAAAAAAACAGGACGCTTACTCAGGACGTAAAACTCATTTTTGGGTTTTGCGTTCTTTTGTTTGTGAATTAAAACTAATTATTTTATAAACTTCTTTGATTTATATTGACTTATAATATGTTTTATACTAAAATTAATATAACAATCTTGGCATGGAGTGATATTATGAAATTCATACACAGGACAGTATCTTTTTTGCTTTCCACGCTGATTCTGTCGTCTGCGGCTGTAACCGCGGTCAACGCGCAGACCACCGGCGGAGAGCTTGTTTTCAAAGATAATCATAACACAAAAACCGTAATCACTTTCTCTGACGGAAGTCAAAAGACCTTCGGAGGAATTTTGGACACGGTAAAATCCGAAGAATCCGCGGCGATCGCCGGCGTTTCATCCTATGAATTGTTATACGGCGGCAAAGCCCTGTTGACCGTCACCCTCAGAGACATTGAACCGGCAAACGGAGTAGCGGCAAATCCATACAAAATGAACGGTTACTACGCCGTTGATATTGAAAACATCGAGGGCAACAAAAGCGCCTTTGTTACGGGACTTTCTCCGTCAAACGTACAGCAGGTTGAGGATGCGCTGATTGAAAGCGCTTCGAAAAACGAGTCCATGGACATAACCTCGCTTGATTTTATCGACACCGAAAAGCAGGGACTTGAAAGTTCCGACCTTTATCTTTGCTGGGCAGGCGCAAGCGCCAACATTCTGACCTACACCGGCTGGGGAGAAAAGGCAGGCTTTAAGGACAGTGACGAGCTGTTTGAAGAATACATCAACAGCTTTAACAATAACGGAAACACAACCGAAAACTCGATGGCATGGTTTTTTAACGGAGCATTCGATTCCGATGAAATGCTTTTGGACTTTATGGCTGTTCCCAAGGAAGGCACCGGCAAATTCTTTAAAGATTATGCCTATGACAAGGTTGCGAAGGATTACGACTTTTTTAACGGCATAGACACAATGAAACAGTTTACCCGCGACATAAGAA
Organism: uncultured Ruminococcus sp.; assembly: GCA_902792105.1. Lineage (GTDB taxonomy): Bacteria > Bacillota > Clostridia > Oscillospirales > Acutalibacteraceae > Ruminococcoides. Next base: position 30,517 of record CADAYK010000009.1, on the reverse strand, counting down.
GCGGCAATGGCATTGTTCTCGGGCTCGATTACTTATATGATAACGGCGAAATAGGCTCCGGACACGCGATTTCCTGTTGGGGATATGTTACCGACAACGATTATTCCGAGGATGAGGCGGAACACTATAATATGCTGATCATTACCGATTCCGACTCCGACTTTACCGACACAAAAAACCGCCGCACAGCGCCTAACCGTCTGTGCGCCTACGAAATTGAACCGTATTCATCTGAAGATGACGGCTTTGGAAGCTATATATCAACAAAAACCTGGCTTTTCTCGGGCTACGGCTCATATCTTCTCTCCGATTATACCGCCGTTATCCCCTATTCGGCTGATTTGGAAAAAGAAACCCTGATCAAGGCAACAAGGAACAAAAACACCAATGTCGATTTCTCTGCAGTAGACATTCTCGCTGCCGAAGACGGCGCTTCCGGCAAAGACAGCACATTACATGATGACGCCGGAATTTGTTTTACGGTGAGTTACAAAAACGCCTCATTTAAGGAAGACCCCGAAACCGTCAACATAAACCTGACCGTCACCTCCAAGGACGGAAACACTGTTTATGATCAGACAAAGAACTTTCCCACACACACCTACTCCTCCGATTACCTGACGATTGAATCGACCTTCAACACAGGAAAGCTTCCCGTAGGCGAATACACTGTGTTGGCGACAATAAATCCGGACAAAAAGCTCAGAGAGGCGTTTTTCTACAACAACACCGTAAGCCGTGAGTTTACGGTAGAAAAGTCATATTTTGACAGGAGCAGCTTAAAACTCAGGCTTAGCGATCCAAAACCCGGCTTCAATGCTATTACCTATGATTTCAGCGTTGAGGGACTTACCGCCGAACAGCTTGACATGATAAAATTCTCCGAGCTTTACGGTATTGAGGACTACGATTATGATTCAAGCGAGAAATTCGAATACGGCGTTGAATGTGAGTATGATGATGACAACATATTCCCGTCAACCTGCCGGTTTGATAATCAAACAGACGTTACACTTAAGCTTAAGCTGTATTTAAAGGATCACCCGCCCGTGTATATATACAGCGATATCATAAGCATTGACTATCCGCAGATCGATATTGTAGGCGACAAAAAATACGACATCCCCGATGTTTATAAAGTCAGCGAAAACGCAAAGGGCTTTGAAAACGGCGAAAAGCTTGAATTTAAGCTTTATAATACATCAAGCGATGAATATTACGGAGAAACCGTCAGCGGAACCTATCACCTTGAAGCAACCGACAATAACGGTGACACCCTTGTTCTCACCGATCCGGTTAAATTCAATCTCGGATACGAAAGGACTCAAAAGGTCACTATAACCGAGTTTGACTATCCGCTGCCAAAGGGAAAATATGAGCTTAACATCGTTTTAGACGGCAGCTTTGTTTGGTATCAAAACCCTATTTATTCGATGTTGTCCGTTGTTTCGGGCGAGAGTGAAATTTATGAACATTATTTCGGTGACGTAAACCTTGACGGCGACATCAACATCAACGACGCCACACTGCTTCAAAAACACCTTGCCAGAATAATTGAGCTCAACGATTTTCAGCTTGCGCTTGCGGACGTTTATGAGGACGGAGTTGTAAATATAGCGGACGTAACAACCATTCAAAAAATGGCAGCGGAATAAAAGCGTTAAAACCGCCCATACTATATGTATCAAACAAAAGGCGGTGTTAATTTGAGTAAAAAACACAAAACAAACGGCGGCAAGGCTCCCATGGAGTTCCCTTCGCGCCGCGGCAAAAACAATACACACGAAACAGAAGAGGTCGTTTGCCGCGAAACTCTTAACTCCAATCATCAAATCGAAGGTAAAACCGGCAATATCACCGAAGTGATAACCGCCGAGGCGGATTTAAAAAATTAAAGAAAAGGGTTGGCTCATCTTACTCGCTTTGAGTTTTGAGCCAACCCTTTGTCGGATATTACTTTTTAATAAACAACTGATACGGAATAGCAAACCATTCGCGCACAAAGAAAGTGGGCGCATATTCAACAGCGGTGTCAGCGTTATACGCTCCGAACTCCCATTTTAACCCGAGCTGTCCGGCGATTATTCTCGTGCGCTGTTGGTGAAAACCGTCGGTCACGATCGCAATTTCTTTTCCGAGGTTATTGCTTTCAATTATTTCGTTTGAATATTTCAGGTTTTCCTTTGTGTCGGTAGATCTGTCCTCAATAATCAGCCTGTCCGCCGTAATCCCCTTTTTTATCAGGTTATCATACATGCACTTGGCCTCGCTGACGGGTTCGCCGTTTCCCTGACCGCCAGACAGCACAGCCTTAGCCTTGGGATTTTCCTTAAGATATTTTTCCGCAGCCTCGATTCTGCCCCTCAGCATGGTAGAGGGATGACCTTGCGGCATGACCTGAGCACCGAGCACAACAGCGGTACCGTTGACCGGGGGAGCCTGGTTCATTCCGATGATCATAAAAACGGAAACAATGATCCCGTAAATCACAAACGCTGTAAAAAGAGTGTTGACCGTGTAATAAAGTGCCTTTGTTACGAAAAAATGAGCGCATAATCCGCGGATCGCGCGGTGTATGGGTTTGCAGGCGATCAAGAACACCCAAACACACATTGCCATGCCGGAAATGTTTCCGATATTGATAACATTCACAGTTATGGGGAAGGCAAAAAAGCCAAAGCCTGCTGCCGCCGCCACGCAAATTATTACTCTTATTATGGTTCCAATCATCTTTTTCACCTCCGGTATGTTACTATTATAAAACATTCACGGCAAAATTACAACCGGCACGGTATATTGACTTTTAAAAAAATTGATGATATTATAGCCTTGTAATATAGTGTCAGGGAGCGGTTTTATGAAATGTCCGAAATGCGGCTTCAATGCCGACAACTGTAATTTTTGCCCGATTTGCGGAGCTAATCTTTCCCCGGAGGGACCGCAGTTTCAAAGCCCTAAAAATCAGGTTAACTACGCTTTTCCGCAATCGGCTCAGCCACGGGAATATCAGCCCGCGGCGAAAAAAACCAACGTCAAAAAACCGCTTGTCATCACCGCGCTTGTTATTCTCGGCGTTACAATACTGGCAGGCTTAATAATCAGCGTTTATTCGGCTGTTGCATACAATAAAAGCTTGTACGAAGCAATGTTTATCGAATCATATATTTCCGGACCTGCGGTGACGGTTTCGGATTAATACTAATTCGTGATAGAAAGTAGACTTATATTTTGCGAGGATATTTTTCGCAACGCAGCAAGGCTGGCGCCTTGCAAGGACGACAACGCAGTATTGCGGAAAATAGACCGCAAAGATTGTCTACTTTTTATTAGGTATTAGTATAAATCAACCGGCACGGCTTTACGCAATGATATCTGCGGAAACCCGGCGGCTGTTTTACCCTGAAGGTCGTAAATTGCCTTCAGGGTATTTTCTTGTCCGGTTCTACTCTGACCGTAAGATTCAGCGGATGAGCCAAACCGCTTGAAAAAGGACTGAAAAAGGAATTGGAGCGGTATAAAGCTTGCGTAAAGCTTAAAAGCACACCTGTTCAAAAAAGAGCAGATGTGCTTTTTATTTTTCTATACCAAATAAATAAAGGTGAGCGTAAAAACAGTGATAATAAAAATTATAACCGCAAGATGCAGCTTCCATTCTCCGGCAATAAATCCGGCAAATTCACGCAAAAATGCGTTGGGGAAAAAATACCATTTTGTCTTTGACGAAATGCCGCGGACGTTTTTCAGCTCAAGCTTTTTTGACAGAGTATATCCGCGGAAAACATGATAATTTGTAGTGGCAAAGGCGGGTTTATATCCTCCCCGGGCGTCGTTGTCAATCACCGCTTTTGACAGCTTGATGTTTTCATATGTGTTGACTGATTTCGTTTCCGGCAGTATATACCTTTCATCAATCCCCTGCTCAACAAGGTAGCGCTTCATTGCCTCGCCCTCCGATATAACCTCGTCTGATCCTTGACCGCCGGACGGTACGAATTTAGGCTGCTTGCCTGTTTTTTTAAGCTGCTCTTCAGCAAAGCCGATCGCCGCGTCAACACGACCTTTTAATATCGGAGTCAAAGAGCCGTCGCGGTTGATCGCGCAGCCTAAAATAACAATATAATCCCTGTTAAGCGGCGGCCTGCTGCGGCTTGCCATAAACGCAGAGATAACCGTCGCGAAAAGCATACATATAAAATAACTGATTACAGCGGATATTCCGTTTGATAACACCGAGTATATTTTACTGATATCATCGAACGACTTATTTTCCAAATACTGGTAAACGATAAACCCCGAAACCCAAACAACTCCCAGTACAACGCCCAGAAGATTATGGATTCTGAAGCCCTCGTGACGGATAAGCGAGAGGTTGCTGATAATCAGGAAAAGACAAAACACAGCCATTAATGCCGCCATGCTCTTGGTAAAGCTGCCGCCTGCCTTTGTAAATTCATATATATAATTTCCGAACCCGAACGAAAATTGATTTACAAAGGAAGCTATAACGGTGTTAATGTTAGCAGCAAGATTTTGCAGGCAAAACAGCCCCGCGCCGCAGCAGGCTACCATGGCGTAACCGTACTCAGCCGCAAATACCAAATCAACAAACGAATAAAGCAGAAGCACGCCAAAAACCGTTGTCAATATCAAAAACAAAACTATAACATAAATGCTTCCTTCAAAATCAATCAGAGGATTGAAACAAAAAATCGTGTCGAACGGTCCCGACCAAAATTTCAGTTCAACATAACCGTCAAACACCGGTTCATCTGTTTCCGTATAAAAATATACAACATCATAACCGATAGATTTCGGAACAAAGGTTGCCTTTAAAACGTTGTCTTCCTTAAATACATTTTTCAGCTCAACATTGCCGTTTTGAGTTGTATAGTGATATCCCGTTTCCTCGGCTTCTATGCAAAAATAAACATTGTTCGTATATTCCCCGGCGCAAACCGCGGTCACAACTGCCCCGGCAGCTAACGTTGAAAACAAAAAAATGATTAAAAACCAAAACCGTTTTTTGATTCTCTTTTTCACTATTCCCCTCCTTTAGCAACACCAAACGGATGTAAAGAAAAAGTGCCGGCAGATTACTGTCGGCGCAAAATCATATTAAAATCATATTATATATGCTGAGTTCCGATTTGACGGAAACGGTTGTAGCGTTTATCAACAAGCTCGTCAACCGGAAGCTCGAGGTTTTTCTCAAAGGTACGGCTGATAAGAAGCTTAAAGCTTTCAAACATCGCCGAATCCTCCGCCTTGGGCTGACGGATAATACGCTCGATAACTCCCAGGCCAAACAAATCCTGAGCTGTCATTTTCAAAGCCTCGGCAGCTTCGGGAGCCTTCGAGCTGTCCTTCCACAAAATCGAAGCGCAGCCCTCGGGTGAAATAACCGAATAAACGGCGTTTTCAAACATCCAAACCTCGTCTGCAACCGCCAAAGCAAGCGCTCCGCCGCTGCCTCCCTCTCCGATCAAAATGGTCAGCACGGGAGTTTTAAGAGTCATCATCTCCATAAGGTTTTCGGCAATAGCCTGTCCCTGACCGCGTTCCTCGGCTCCGATCCCCGGAAACGCTCCGCTTGTGTCAACAAGGCAAAGCACCGGACGGTGGAACTTTTCCGCCTGCTTCATCAGTCTTAAAGCCTTGCGGTAACCCTCGGGATGAGCCTGTCCGAAGTTGCGTTCCATACGCTCGCGGGTGTTTCTTCCCTTTTCAATTCCTATTACGGTAACGGGCATATCATAAAGCATAGCCAAGCCTGCGATAATAGCCCTGTCGTCCGCGTATCTTCTGTCGCCGTGAAGCTCAATAAAGCTTTCGCCGAACATGTGCGCAATATAGTCAACGGCAGTCAGCTTTTTGCTGTCGCGCGCCGCCATCACCTTTTCATAAGCTGTCATAATTACTCCACCGAATCCTCATTTTCTGTTGGCATACAACCGTGAAGCCTTAAAAGCTTTGCCACGGTTGACTTTAAATTGTGCCTGCTGACGACCGCGTCGATAAATCCCTTTTGCATTACAAAGCCCGAAGTTTGGAAGTCCTTCGGCAGCTTCTGCCTCATGGTCTGTTCGATTACGCGCGGTCCCGCAAAAGCCACAAGGCAATCGGGTTCGGCAAGTATTATGTCGCCTTCCATCGCAAACGAAGCGGTTACGCCGCCTGTTGTGGGATCGGTTAGCACAGTTATGTACAAAAGCCCTGCGTCGCTGTGGCGCTTGACCGCGCCTGAGGTTTTTGCCATTTGCATAAGCGACAAAATACCCTCCTGCATTCTCGCTCCGCCCGAAACAGTGCAAACCACAACCGGAAGCCTGTTGTCTGTAGCATATTCAAAGGCGCGTGTGATTTTTTCGCCGGTAACGGTGCCCATGCTGCCCATCATAAACTCGGCGTTCATAACACAAAGCACTGTTTCGATTCCGCTGATTTTACAGGTGCCGCAGGTGACGCTTTCGCTGCCCTTGTCGCTTGCCTTTTCAAGCTTTTTGTCATAACCCGGAAAACCAAGGATATTTGTGCTTTTAAGACCTTCGTCGTGCTCGGTAAAGGTGCCTTCGTCCGCAAAAAGCGCGATCCTTCTTTTGGCGCTCATGCGAAAATGATGATTGCAGGTCGTGCAAACATTAAGGTTTTCCTCCATGTCGGTGGTGAGCAAAAGGGTGTTGCACTTGGGGCACTTCACCCACATTTCCTCGGGAATAAAAGGCACGTTGTTTTGCTTGCCCGAGGTCGTTTCAAGGTCATTTTTCGGTTTTACGAATGAAAAAAAATCCATAACTGTCTCCGCAGTGAATCATTAAAAATTCTTGTTTCTGAGTTTCTCAAAGTTTTCCATGAAATCGGTTGTGTATTCTCCGCTTACAAAACGGTCGTCCGACAAAATCTCGGCAAGAATATCGCGGTTGATGTCGATTCCGTCAATTGTAAGCTCAGACAGAGCCATCTTCATTTTACGGATAGCCTCGGCGCGGCTCCTTGCCTGAACAATGAGCTTGCCGATCATGCTGTCGTAGTACGGCGGCACAACATAGTCCTGATACACCGCTGTGTCAAAGCGGACAAACGAACCGCCGGGAGTGTGAAGCCTTTTTATTTTTCCGCAGCTCGGGCGGAAGTTTTTGTCCGGATTTTCTGCGTTGATTCTGCACTCGATAACGTTGCCGTGAGTAAAAATGCTGTCCTGGGTACGGGTAAGCCTTGCACCGGCTGCAATGCGGATCTGCCACTGCACAATATCAAGACCGGTTACCATCTCGGTTACACCGTGCTCAACCTGCAGACGGGTGTTCATCTCCATAAAATAGAAGTTGTTCTGCTTGTCAAGCAAAAACTCAACGGTGCCGGCGTTAACATAATTTACCGCCTTTGCCGCCTTGACCGCGGCGATCATCATCTGCTTTCTGGTTTTTTCATCAAGCGCGGGGCTGGGACTTTCCTCGATCATCTTCTGATTTTTGCGCTGAACCGAACACTCGCGCTCGCCGAGGCAGATTATATTATTGTATTTGTCACACAAAAGCTGCATCTCAATGTGTTTAACAGGAAAAATAAATTTTTCCAGATAGCAGGCGCCGTCGCCGAACGCCGCCTTAGCCTCTGAGGAAGCCGACAAAAAGGCGTCCTCAAAATCGCGAAAGGTATTAACCCGGCGGATCCCTCTTCCGCCGCCGCCCGAACGAGCTTTTATAAGCAGCGGAAAGCCGATTTTCTCCGCTTTTTCTTTAGCTTCCTCAACGCTTTCAACTATGTCGCAGCCGGGAGTTACGGGAACTCCGGCTTCTCTCATGGTTTTTCGCGCCGCGTCCTTATCGCCGAGCATGGCGATCATTTCGGATGTGGGACCGATAAAGTTTATGTTGCACTGTTCGCACAAAGAAACAAACTTTGCGTTTTCACTCAGCAAACCGTAGCCCGGATGAATTGCCTGGGCTCCGCTTTCAACCGCTACCGTTAATATAGCCGGAATATTCAGATAACTGTCGGCAACACGGTTGCCGCCCACGCAGTAGCTTTCATCCGCAAGCTGAACGTGCATAGCGTTTTTATCCGCCTCGGAATAAATTGCCACAGTGGAAATCCCCATTTCGCGGCAGGCGCGGATTATGCGCACCGCGATTTCTCCTCTGTTTGCAACAAGTATCTTAGAAAACATTATTTTCACTTCACGATCTATAAGTTTATTATTTGTTTAACATATGCCTTAAGCCTGCGGCATTATTTGTTTTCAATCAGCGCAAACGACAGTTCGGCGCTCACACACAGCTTGCCGTCAACATACCCCTTGGCGTCAATAAAGTAAAACGGACCTCTGTTTTTTGTAAGCGTGCACACGCTTTCAAGAGTATCGCCCGGTTTAACGGGATTTTTGAACTTTACGTTGTTCATTTTTGTAAAGTAGGGAGTGCAGTCTTTAACCTTGTCGGCAAGCAGACAGCAGCTCGCCTGTCCCATCATTTCGCACAGGATAACTCCCGGAACAACGGGATTGCCCGGAAAATGCCCCTGCAAGAAAAACTCGTCGCCCCTGATCGTGTAGCTGCCCTTGGCGGTTACGTCGTCAACAACCTCCGACTGCTCAACAAGCAGCATATTGTCGCGGTGGGGTAAAATCTTTTTTATTTCTTCCTGATTCATATGTACCTCTTATTTAATGCTGAAAAGCGGCTGACCGTATTCTACCAAATCGCTGTTATTGGCAAGCACGGCTGTTATTTCGCCGTCCTCCTCAGCCTGTATTTCATTCATGCACTTCATTGCCTCGATAATGCAGACAACGTCGCCCTTCTTAACCTTTTTTCCTACGGTTACATACGGGTCGCTTTCGGGAGAAGGCGCAACATAGAACACGCCGACAATAGGCGCTTTGATCACCCTGCCGCTTTCCGCGTCCGCCGAAGCCTCGGGAACAGCCACTTCGGGAACAGCCGCTTCGGAAGCAGCGACCACGGGATTATTGTTGGCAACCGAAACCATGGGCGAGCCCTGGGTTGCCTTTTCGAGCCTTACCTTATTGTCGTCTGACTCAACTTCGAGCACCGACAGTGAAGAGTCCTCGAGCAGTGTAATTAATTTCTTGATTTCTTCAATATTAAACATTAACAGTATCTTCCTTTCGGCTGGATATGCTTGAGATCAATTCCGCAAAGCCTTAGCGCGAATTGCCTTAAATCTTCTTAAATACAACGCAGGCGTCGTGACCGCCGAAGCCGAGGTTTGTTGAAGCGGCAACGTTTATGTCGCGCTTAACCGCGGTCTTGGGTGTATAGTTGAGATCGAGTCCCTCGTCGGGCTCGTCGAGGTTGATTGTCGGAGGGATCATACCTTCGTCGATTGCCTTAACGGCGGCAATAGCCTCGATCGCTCCCGTAGCGCCGAGCATATGACCTGTCATCGACTTGGTTGAACTTATGTTGCAGTCATAAGCCTTTTCGCCGAGCGCGCCCTTGATCGCCATTGTTTCGGTCATGTCGTTAAGGTGGGTGGAGGTGCCGTGCGCGTTAATGTAAATTTGCGCGTCATCCGGAACCTGAGCTTCCTCAAAGGCGATTTCGATCGCCTTTTGCAAGCCTGCTCCCTCGGGATCGGGTGCCGTGATATGGTGAGCGTCGCAGGTGTTTCCGTAGCCGCAGAACTCGGCATAAATCTTGGCGCCGCGAGCCTTTGCATGCTCGTATTCTTCAAGGATGAGTATGCCTGCTCCCTCGCCCATTACAAAGCCGTCACGGTCCTTGTCGAACGGGCGCGAAGCCTTTTCTGGGTCGGGATTGGTTGACAGCGCCTTCATATTCTGGAACCCGCAAATTGTAAGCGGAGCCAAAACAGCCTCGGCGCCGCCCGCGATGATCGCGTCGGCATATCCGTCCTTTACTGCGTGGAAAGCCTCGCCGATCGAGTTTGTTCCGGTCGCGCAGGCGCTCATAACCGAAAGCGTAACGCCCTTGGCGCCAAAGCGGATAGCAACGTTGCCTGTTGCGATGTTGCCTATCATCATGGGGATGAAGAACGGGCTTACCTTGCGCGGTCCGCCGTGATCAAGACCGATCGTGTTCTTTACAAAGGTTTCAAGTCCGCCGATCCCGGCGCCGATGTAAACGCCCAGGCGGTTTTCGTCGATAGTGCCTATGATACCGCTGTCGTCAACCGCCTGCTGAGCCGCCGCCATTGCGTACTGGCAATAGAGATCCAGCTTTTTTGCTTCCCTTTTTTCAAAATATTTTTCAGGCTCAAAGTCCTTGACCGTGCCTGCTATGTGAACCTTTAAATCGCTTGTGTCAAAGCGTGTTATTGTTTCAATGCCGTTTACGCCGTCGAGCATATTCTGCCACATTGTCGGAACATCATTTCCGACAGGGCTGATCGCGCCCAAGCCTGTTACGACTACTCTTCTTGCCATAATTTCCTCCGTATTCCTGATTTTATATGGCAAGTCCGCCGTCAACGCGGATAACCTCGCCCGTAACATAAGCCGCCTCGTCCGAGCAAAGGAACGCCACAACGTTCGCAACATCCTCGGGAGTGCCTATGCGCTTTGCCGGAATTTGAGCCTTCATTGTCTCCTTGACTTTTTCCGGTAGCACGTTCGTCATTTCGGTGCCGATATAGCCCGGAGCCACGGCGTTTACGGTTACGCCCCTGCCGGCGAGCTCGCGCGCAACCGACTTTGTTAAACCGATGATTCCCGCCTTTGAAGCGGAGTAGTTCGCCTGACCGGAGTTACCTATCAAGCCTACGATCGAGGAGGTGCTTACAATTCTGCCGCCGCGCTTCTTCATAAAGTTCTTGTAGGTATGCTTGATCATATTGAAGGTACCCTTAAGATTTACGCCTATGACCGCGTCAAAATCGGCTTCCTCCATTTTAAGAACCAGCTTGTCGCGCGTGATTCCGGCGTTGTTTATAAGAATGTCAATTCCGCCGAAGTCCTCAATCACCTTGTCTACGACCTCTTTGGACTTGTCAAAATCGGAAACGTCGCAAAAATACTGTTCTACCTTGGTGCCATACTCCGAAAGCTCCTGCTTTGCGTTTAAGCCCTCGCTTTCGTCGCCGACATATAAAATCGCGATATTCGCGCCGTTTTGCGCAAGCTTTTTCGCGATTGCAAGGCCTATGCCTCTTGAGCCGCCCGTTACAACGGCTGTTTTATTTTCAAAATTCATAAGTACCTCCTGTTAAGGGTGCTTTTTATATTTCTGTTTTGATTATTTCTATATCCTCGGGGGTTTCCGCCTTAAACGCCTTTACGTCGCCGTTTATGCGCTTGATCAGTCCCGTCAGGGTTTTGCCGACGCCCACCTCAATAAAGGTGTCTACTCCGTCTGCGATCATATTTTCTACTATTGTCTGCCACTTTACGGGGCTTTCGACCTGAGCCCTTACAAGAGCCTTGTAATCTCCCTCATAGGGCTTGGCGGTCACATCGGAATAAATTTGGATTTTCGGCTCGGAAAATTCAACATCCTTCATATACTCCGCCAGACCGTCTGCCGCGTCAGCCATAAACGGCGAATGGAACGCTCCGCTCACCGCAAGCAGCTTTGCCCTGCCGCCTGCCTCCTTCACAGCCTCGCAAAACGCCTCGGCGTTTTCGCTTGTGGTGGCAACCACTGTCTGTGCCGGAGAGTTATAGTTCACCGGGTAGGTTTTGTCAAAGCGCGCGCAGATTTCTTCGGTTTTTTCGGGGGTGATCTTCATTACCGCCGCCATGGCTCCGGGATTTTCCTTTGCCGCCTTGTCCATAAGCTCGCCTCTGCGGCAAACCAGCTTAAACGCTTCTTCATCCGTAAGCATACCCGAAAACGCAAGCGCCGCGATTTCGCCGAGCGAAAATCCTGCGACACAGTCGGGAATGATCCCCGCTTCCTTAAGCGCGTACGCCGCCGCCAAATCGGCGGTGAAAACACAGGGCTGGGTATTTACGGTTTGACAAAGCTCCTCTGCCGTGCCCTCAAAGCACTGCCCGGAGGTGCCGCCGCGTACGCTGTCCGCCATGTCGAATACTGCCTTTGCGGACGGATATGCCTCGCTGACAGCCTTGCCCATTCCGCTGTACTGAGCACCCTGTCCCGAAAAAACAAACGCTATTTTACCCATTTTGCCGCTCCGTTCAATACTTCCTCCGCCTGCGCGAACATCTCGGTGATGATCTCACGCGCCGGCTGTTCCTTTTTAACCATGCTCGCAACCTGTCCGGCAAGAACACAGCCGTTCTTTACGTCGCCCTCGCGCGCCGCCATTCTCAGCACGCCTGTAGCCATTTTTTCGAGCTCCTCGTCGGAAACCGTTGAGGAATCATACTCAGCCTTCGCGTACTCTCTGGTAAAGGCGTTTCGGATAGAGCGCACGGGATGACCGAGGCGCTTGCCCGTAACGACCGAGTCATGATCCTTTGCCTTTAACACCTTATCTTTATAAGCCTGAGAAATTGTGCATTCCTCGGCAACCAAAAATCTTGTTCCCACCTGAACGCCCACGGCGCCGAGCATAAACGCAGCCGCAAGCTGTCTGCCGTCGGCTATGCCGCCTGCCGCGATCACGGGGATCGAAACCGCGTCGACCACCTGGGGAACAAGCGCCATTGTTGTGAGCTCGCCAACGTGTCCGCCGCTTTCGCCGCCTTCGGCAATAAGGGCGAACGCTCCGCTTTTTTCCATCTTTCTCGCCAAAGCGACGCTTGCCACAACAGGAATGACCTTGATTCCAGCCTCGTTCCACTTTGTCATGTATTTTCCCGGGTTGCCGGCTCCGGTTGTAACAACCTTTATGCCTTCCTCAACCACAACGTCCGAAACCTCGTCGGCAAACGGGCTCATGAGCATTATATTAACACCGAAGGGCTTGTCTGTAAGCTCCTTGCACTTTTTTATTTCGGCTCTGAGCTGCTCGCCGTTTGAATTCATAGCCGCGATTATTCCCAGACCGCCCGCGTTTGAAACACCTGCGGCAAGAGAAGCGTCGGCTACCCAAGCCATTCCTCCCTGAAACAGAGGAAACTCAAGTCCGAGTTCTTGATCTATGACAGTAGAAATCATATGTACAGTCTCCTTTGATCACATATTTTTATTGCTAAACAGCAATATTTTAACTAAAAAAACCCAATATAAATGCGTATGGCATTATTGATTCTATAATACCCCAAAACAGCGTAAATGTCAATTGCAGAAATCCAATAAAAGTACAAGGCGCTGTTGCGTGACTTGATTAGCGGCCGACGTCCAAGCCTGTCACAGGCAGTGCAAAAAGCGCGCCGCCTGACGGATGAATCCGAAAAACAGCACGCTTTGACAAATGAGCAACGCGTAACGCGGCAGCGCGAAAAAGTATAATTAAGAGCAATAGTCCTCAAGTGATTTTCTCAGACTTTGCTCTCCTTCAACCTCGATTCCCTGCTTAAGCCTTTCCGCGTCACTTTTTGGCAGATGGCCGGAAAACGTTTCCGTAGACATAAAAGGAGTGTCATCTCCCGATTTATACACAACAAGCCTTCCGCTTTCCGATTTTATAATATATCTGTTCACTTTTGTTTCTGCCGCCGCTGCCCTGCCGTCGCTTTGCGACGACGCGAACGCGCTGACGCACACGCTCGCGATCAAAATAACTCCCGTAACGGCTATGCAAATTGCCTTTTTCATACAATCATTCCCATCAATTTAAATTTACTATACCTTAGTTTTTGCCGTAATCACGCCGGTATTCACGTTTGTTCATAAAATTTGACGGCATAAATCTTATTTTTTCTAATAAAAATTTGAATTAAGATATTTATTTTTTTCTTTTTAAGTGCTATAATAACTATTATTAATATATTATAATCCGATAATAGCACTTTCCGGAGCAAAACCGAAAAGCGGCTGTACGGATAAAAACAAGCAGGTTTATCCTAAGTTTAGTTAAAATCAAGGAGTAAATATGCGAAACAAACGTGAAACAGACATCAGCAACTACACCGACAAGCTTACCGAAGCGGGTGTGGTAACGCCGCCGAAAAGGGAAAGCGGCGCCAAAAAATTCTTTAAGGTATTAGGAAAGCTGTTTTTAACCATTTTCTCGGTGCTTTTTATAACCGGAATAATCACCCTTGTATCGCTTTCCATATATATATTCACGCTGGCGTCAGAGCCTACGGGAATTGACCTTAAAGCAAAATCCATGAACCAGACAAGCCGTATTTTTGTAAAGGACGGCGATTCGGGTGAATTTGTTGAGCGCCAAAAGCTCTACAGCACCGAAAACCGTATTTGGGTAAACAACAACGACATTCCTCAGGCAATGAAGGAAGCCATTATTTCCATTGAGGACAAGCGTTTTTACGAGCACAACGGCGTTGACTGGACGCGTACACTGTCGGCAATAGGAACTCTCGCCACCGGCGGAGACTCCTACGGCGGCTCGACAATTACCCAGCAGCTGATCAAAAACATTACCGATGACAACGAGGTTTCAATTACCCGTAAGCTGCGCGAGATCTGCAAGGCGCTCAAGCTTGAGCAGGAATACACCAAGGATCAGATCCTTGAAGCGTACCTAAACGTTGTAAACTTCGGTAACAACTGCCAGGGCGTTGAAGCGGCGGCGCAGCTTTACTTTGACAAGAGCATTCGCAACTGTTCGCTTTCGGAATGCGCTGCAATTGCCGGAATCACCCAGAACCCCTCGCGTTGGAATCCGCTTTTGTACCCCGACCAAAACAAGCTTCGCCGCGAGATCATTCTTAAGGAAATGTACGACCAGGGCAAAATCAACGGTGCGGAGTACAACAAAGCCAAGCAGGAATCGGCAAAAATGAAGTTTGTCGGCTACAAAAACATCAGCGAAGAGGACGACGAGGACGACAGCGATTATGTACAGAACTGGTATTACGACCAGATGTTCTTTGACCTCAGACGCGACCTCGCCGATTACTACAACATCAGCGACGGCGCCGCAAGCGAAAAGATTTACACCGAAGGTCTGAAAATTTACTGCGCCATCGACGAAAAAATGCAAAACTACATCGAGGAAGCCGCGCTGAGCCTTGACAAATCGGGCGACCCCGAGCTTCAGATCGGTTCGGTTATGATGGGCTTTGACGGCAGAGTTATCGCCACCGTCGGCAGCTCGCTAAGAAAAACCACCGACCTCGCGTGGGACAGAGCAACTCACTCGGCGCTGCAGCCCGGTTCTTCAATAAAACCGGTGTTCGTCTACCCCATGGGTATTGACAGCAAGCAGCTTTATTTCTCGTCAACCGTGCTTGATGAACCTATTGAAAAATACGAATACAACGAATCAACTGACACCTACACCGCCGGACCGAGCAACGCCTACGGTTCGTACTTCGGCAATATGCTTCTTCCGGACGCTATCGAGTATTCCTCGAACGCAACCGCGGTTCAGGTTTTGCAGATGATCGGCGGTCCCTCGGCGGCTTATGAACAGGCTGTAACCAAAATGGGCTTCACCCACCTTGAGGAAAGCGACCAGTATCAAATCGGTTCGCTTTCTATCGGCGGTATGAACGGCGGTGTTACCGTGCGCGAAATGGCGGCGGGCTTCACCTACATGGGCAACGGCGGTCTTTACTACAAGCCCTATACCTATTATTATGTAACAGATTCCGAGGACAACACCATAATCGACAACCGCGACGCCATTCCGAAGAAGGCTTATTCCGAGGAAACAGCCGCGATAATGAACAGACTTTTACACTACAACGTTACCAACAGCCAGCACACCAACGCTGCTTACGCGCAGATTTCGGGCTGGGACATTGTCGGCAAAACCGGTACGACCAACGACGACAAAGACTCATGGTTCTGCGGATTATCGCCTTACGGAGTAATGGCGACCTGGACAGGCTTTGACAGCCCGCACACGATTTCCGACACCACGCGCTCGGCAAAGTTCTTTGCCAAGGTCATGGGCGAATACCTTAAAGACCGCGAGCAAAAGGAATATAACCTTTCGTCAAATGTCAAGGCGGCAACCTACAACCCCATTACGGGACTTATCATCTCTACCGAAAACGTTTCGGGAAAATATATAGGATATTATACCGACGACAATATGCCGGGCTTCGGTGATCCGTATTACGGAGATTATTCGTTCGGCAGCGACCAAAGCTACACCGGCGCGGCAGATTACGACTACAGCGACCAGTCCTCATGGGCAGGAGGCGACCAAAGCTCGCAGGCAAGCGAAACACCGCAGCAAAGCGGCGGCGGCGAGCAATCCGGCGGAGGCGACCAGCAAAGCGATGGCGGCGGCGGCGAACAGTCCGGCGGAGGCGACCAGCAAAGCGATGGCGGAGGCGGCGAACAATCCGGCGGAGGCGGCGAACAGTCCGGCGGAGGCGACCAGCAGTCCGGCGGAGGCGGCAGCGAAATAACCCCCGAAAGCTCTCAATAATTTTAATACAAAACGCGGTTATCGATCAAATCAACAGAAATTTAACCGCTGATCACTTTAAAGGATGGTTTTAGAAATGGTATCAGTAGCAATTATGGGACACGGAGTTGTAGGCTCAGGTGTAACGGAAATTCTTTTAACCCATAAGCAAAAGCTTTTTGCAAGTTTAGGCGAAGAAATTCACATAAAAAAGGTTCTTGACCTTCGCGAATTTCCCGACAGTCCGATAGCCGACAGATTTACCAAGAATTTTGACGAAATTATCAACGACCGCGAAATAAGGGTTGTTGTTGAGGTAATGGGCGGACTTAACCCGGCTTACGACTACGTTAAGCGCTGCCTTAAAGCAGGAAAAAGCGTTGCGACCTCAAATAAGGAGCTTGTTGCAGCTCACGGCGCGGAGCTTTTGGAGATTGCCAAGGAAGAAAATGTAAACTTCCTGTTTGAAGCTTCCGTAGGCGGCGGTATTCCGATCATCCGCCCGATGAACCAGTGCCTTGTCGCCAACAACGTTAACGAGGTTGCCGGAATTTTAAACGGTACAACTAACTTTATTTTGACTAAAATGATAGAGGACGGTATGCAGTTTGAGGACGCGCTCAAGCTGGCGCAGGATCTTGGCTTTGCCGAAAGAAATCCCGCCGCCGATATCGAGGGACACGACGCCTGCCGCAAAATTTGCATTCTTGCTTCTCTTGCATACGGCAAGCACGTTTATCCCGATTCGGTACATACCGAGGGAATCACCGATATTACTCTTGAAGATGTTAAATACGCGGAAAAGTTCGGATATGTTATTAAGCTGATCGGCAAGGTCAAAAAGCTTGCCGGCGGCAAAATCGACATTATCACCGCACCGATGCTTGTTCCCAACAGCAGCCAGCTTGCCAACATTGACAATGAGTTTAACGGAATTATGGTAAGGGGCGACTGCACCGACGACGTTGTGTTCTACGGCAAGGGCGCAGGCAAGCTTCCCACCGCTTCGGCTGTTGTTGCCGACATCGTTGACTGTTGTCACCATCTTAAGGCAAGACGCCACATCTTCTGGGCGGACGGCACAGGCGAAAACATTATTGACTACAAGGATTCGGTATGCGCAATGTATCTTCGCTTTAAGGGTACCGACGCCGTTGAAAAGGCAGAGGCTCTGTTCGGCAAGGTAACGGCTATCACCACGGGCGGTCACGCAAGAGGCGCTATGCTCACGGGAAAAATGAGCTACGGCGAATTCCTTGAAAAAGCCGATAAGCTCAAATCTCAGGGCATTGAGATCCTTTCTTCGATCCGTATCGGCGATCTGTAATTTACAACAAAACAAACAACGGCTTTACAAGGGAGATCCTTGTGGTCTCCCTGTACTATGGCAGTAATCATAAAAAGGGAGTATAATATTTATGAGTTTGATAGTTCAAAAATTCGGCGGCAGTTCTGTTGCCGACGCCGAACGCGTAATGAACGTTGCAAAAATCGTAACAGACACTTACGCTAAGGGCAACGACGTTGTGGTTGTTGTTTCAGCTCAGGGCGACACAACCGACGACCTCATCGAAAAGCAAATGGAAATCAACCCCGACGCTTCACGCCGTGAAAGGGATATGCTTTTGGCGGCAGGCGAGCAAATTTCGATTTCGCTGCTTGCGATGGCTATTGAAAAGTTGGGTTACCACGCGACTTCACTGCTTGGCTGGCAGGCGGGCTTTGAAACCTCGTCGGCTCACACCACGGCAAGGATCAAGCGCGTTGACACTTCAAGAATTCAGGATGAGCTTGACCAGAAAAACATCGTAGTTGTAGCCGGGTTCCAGGGAATTTCCCGTTACGGCGACATTACAACGCTCGGACGCGGCGGCTCCGACACCAGCGCCGTTGCAATTGCCGCGGCGATGCACGCAGACCTTTGCCAGATTTACACCGATGTTGAGGGTGTTTACACCGCAGATCCGCGCAAGGTTGAAACAGCCAGAAAGCTTAAGGAAATTTCATATGACGAAATGCTTGAGCTTGCAACTCTGGGCGCGCAGGTTTTGAACAACCGTTCGGTTGAAATGGCAAAAAAATACGGAATTGAGCTTGAGGTGCTTTCTTCACTGACACACGCACCGGGTACAATAGTAAAGGAGAAACCAAAAATGGAAAAAATGTTAATCAGCGGCGTTGCCAAGGATACAGATATTGCGAGAATTTCAGTAATCGGAGTTCCCAACTACCCGGGACTCGCGTTCAAAATGTTTTCTAAGCTTTCCAAAAAGAAAATTAACATTGACATCATTTTGCAGTCAATCGGACGCGACGACAAAAAGGACATCAGCTTCACTGTTCCCAAGTCAAGAGGCAAGGAAGCTGTCGAGGCAATTGAGGATTATATGGTTAACACCCTCGGCGCAAAGGCTGTTCTTTATGACGACGACGTTGCAAAAATTTCAATCGTCGGCGCCGGCATGGAAAGTCATTCGGGCGTTGCCACCAAGATGTTTGAGGCTTTGTATGACGCTCAAATCAACATCCGCATGATCAGCACCAGCGAAATCAAGATTTCGGTTCTTATTGATGCCTCTGATGCCGACAAGGCTGTTAAAGCTATCCACAACAAGTTCTTCGATTAATCTTTCACTTCGCGTACTTGATGTCGGTTAGATTGAAGATGCCGGCATTTCGCGGGACAGAATAGAAAAATGCGAACTTGCGAGGGCAAAAGGAACTGCGTTTTGCTTGTTTGCTTTCCTTTTTAATGTTTTGTCTTATCTATACAAACAGATACAATACAGCAGAGGCGTGCATTGCACGCCTTTTGCGTTGCGCAAAACACCGTTCGGCCGTATTATATCGTAATTTTACGGCTGTATATAATTTATATAAAAACGAGCTTGAACATTAAGTTGATTTATGGTAAAATAAGTGGTGTATGTTTAAGCAAATCAGTATATAAAGCGAGGAATGAAAATGGAATACAAGTTTTCCGACAGAGTATCTAATTTAAAACCCAGCGCGATTCGAGAAATTTTTAAGTACGCGGCTGATCCGGAAGTGATTTCGCTCTCGGCAGGCAACCCCTCCCCCGACGCTTTTCCGGCAAAAGAAATTGCCGAGATCTCGGCAAGAGTGCTTGCGGAAAACCCGATTTCGGTTTTACAGTACAGCGTAACCGAGGGATACACTCCTCTGCGCGACCACCTGAAGGAATACATGAAAAAAAATCACAACACAGGCAGCGACAACGACGATATTCTTATTACAACAGGCGCACAGCAGATTATGGATTTATGCACAAAGGCGCTTGTTAACGAGGGAGAGGTCGTAATTTGCGAAGCACCTTCGTTTATCGGCTCGCTCAACACCTTCCGCAGCTACAACGCGAAGCTTGTCGGCGTTACCGTTGACAGCGACGGCATGAACACCGTCGAGCTTGAGGAAAAGCTCAAGGCAAACCCCAACGCCAAGCTTATTTACACAATTCCGAATTTTCAGAATCCTTCGGGCGTGACAATGAGCCTTGAAAAGCGCAGAAAGGTTTATGAGCTTGCGCGAAAGTACGGAGTGCTCATCATTGAGGACAACCCCTACGGCGACTTGAGATACAGCGGAGAGTTTTTGCCCAACATCAAGAGCATGGACACCGACGGAATTGTAATTTACGCCGGTTCATTTTCAAAGGTTATCTCGCCCGGCATGAGAGTTGCCTACGCAATTGCTCCCAAGCCTGTTTTTCAAAAGCTTGTTGTTTGCAAGCAGGGCAACGATGTTCACACAAACATCTGGTCACAGGTTGTTTGCGACGAATTCATAACAAAATATAACTTTGACGAACATCTTCAAAGGCTGAGAGAAATCTACAGTCAAAAAGCAAACTTCTGTATGCGCCTTCTTGACAAGTACTGCGCTCCGGCGATCACCTACAACCGCATTGACGGCGGACTGTTTATTTGGTGTGATCTTCCCAAGGACGTTGATATGCCCGCGTTCTGCAAAACCGCGGTGCTCAACAAGGTGTGCGTAGTTCCCGGTAACGCGTTTTTGACCGACGAAGCCGAAGAATGTCACAGCTTCCGCATAAACTTTTCTACCCCGACCGACGAACAGCTTGAAAAGGGTATCAAGATATTGGGCGAGCTCGCCAATAAATAATAACCGGAGGATATCAACATGGAAAACGAACAGAAAAAACAGATTGTTTTCAGCGCGATTCAGCCCAGCGGTACAATAACCCTCGGCAACTACCTTGGAGCAGTGCGCAACTGGGTTAAAATGCAGGATGAGTACAACTGCATTTACGCGCTTGCCGACCTTCATACAATTACCGTGCGTCAAAATCCCGCGCAGATGCGCAAGAACATAATTGACGCTTACGCCTCAATTATGGCATGCGGAATCGACGTTGAAAAAAGCATATTCTTTATTCAAAGCCACGTTCACACACACGCTGAAATGGCATGGGTGCTTAACTGCTATACCCAGTTCGGCGAGCTTTCAAGAATGACGCAGTTCAAGGACAAAAGCGCCAAGCATGCCGACAACATCAACGCGGGACTTTTCACCTACCCGTCTCTTATGGCAGGCGACATTTTGCTTTATCAAACCGACAAAGTACCCGTAGGCGCGGATCAAAAGCAGCACATTGAACTGACCTGCGACATAGCCAAGCGCTTCAACGGCTTGTACGGCAATGTGTTTAAGATCCCCGAAGGTTTTATCCCCAAAAACGGCGCAAGAGTTATGAGCCTGCAAAATCCGCTTAACAAGATGAGCAAATCAGACGAAAACGTTAACGGCTGCGTTCACCTTCTTGATTCACCCGAGGTTATCATGAAAAAATTCAAGCGCGCGGTCACCGACAGCGACGCGTGCGTGCGCTATGCCGAGGGCAAGGACGGCGTCAACAACCTTATGACGATTTACGGCGCTGTTACCGGCAAGACATTCGAGGAAATAGAAAACGAATTTGCGGGCAAGGGCTACGGCGACTTTAAGTCAGCTGTAGGCGAAGCCGTTATTGAAGAGCTCCGTCCGATTCGCGAGCGTTATGAAAAACTGATCGCCGACAAGGCGTATCTTGAGGAATGTTACCGCAAGGCTGACGAGATCGCGCTTAAAATAAGCAGCCGCACCATGGGTAAAGTAATGAAAAAGGTAGGGTTTATAAGATGACGAAACCTGAGCAAAAATTCTTTGACTTTATCCGCAAACACCTGTTCATAACCCTGTTTATCTTCATTACGGTTATTTCAATGCTTTTAAGATTTCAGGGTATGAACTATAAAAGCGACGACTTCCTCCGCTATCTCAACAGCTGGTGGATAGCAATTTCTCAGCAGGGGATCGAAGGACTGGCACATCAGGTGGGAAATTATAACATTCCCTACCAGATCATCATTTTTATTCTAACCCGTTTTAATTTGGACGCAGTCATTGCCTACAAGATAATCTCGCTTGTGTTTGACTATGTTCTGGCATTCAGCGCCGCGCTGCTTGTCGCGCAGTTCAGAGATGAAAAATTCTTCGGCTTTTCTTCGGTTGTAACCTATTCAATGGTGCTGTGCTCGCTGACGGTTATTTTCAACTCCGCTTTTTGGGGACAATGCGACGGAATTTACACCGCCTTTATCCTGTTTGCGATCTACTTCATCAACAAAGAAAAGCATATTCCGGCGTTTATTATGCTCGGACTCGCGTTTGCGTTCAAGCTGCAAATGATTTTTATAGTTCCGCTTTTCCTTTATTATTACGCGACAACGCGCAAGTGTTCAATACTGCATTTTCTGCTTATCCCCCTGACCGACATAGTTCTGTGCCTGCCCGCTATTTTCTGCGGCAGACCGTTCTTTGACATCTTCAAGATTTACTTAGGTCAGACCGACGAAGGAAAGCAGCTTCAAATGAACTTCCCGAACATCTACGCGTTTTTCTCCGACGGCACAAAACGCGCGCCCTATGACCTTTTGCGCGACTTTACAATTTATTTCGCCATAGCGGTGCTCTTGGGCGGTCTTGTGCTTCTGCTTTACAAAAAGCCCGATCTGACCAACCGCGAAAACTTCCTGCTCACGGGAATTTGGTCGGTGTTCACCTGTAATATGTTCCTTTCGTCCATGCACGAAAGATACAGCTATTTGCTGGACGTTCTTTTGATCGTATACGTAATTGCCGTTCGCAAGCATTACATAGTTGCCATATTGTGTAACCTTATAAGTCTGCGCGGATACGGCTATTACATTTTTGAAAACTACGAAGCGATCACCGTCGGTCAGACGTCAATTATTTATATCGGTGTTTACTGCTATGTAACCTATCTTTTTGTAAGGGAAGTCGTGCTCGACAAAAAAGAACCCTTAAAACTTTTACATTCGCAAAAATAAAACTACGGGGCTTGCCGCTGTGCAAGCCCTTTTATATTAGTCAAACATACTTTTTATAAAAAATTTTACGGAACACTCACCGGCGGCTGTGCCGCCAAAAGCCTTAGAGTGTTTTTCTTTTTATTTTTCTTTTTATTTTTCTTTTTATTTTTCTTTTTATTTTTCTTCTTCTTTTTCTTCTTCTTTTTCTTCTTCTTGTATACGATCGCTTGCGGTCGCTTTTTTATAATTAGGGTTACAAAAAGATTACAATGAGATTACAATAAGATTACAATAGATATCTTCCTATG
Source organism: uncultured Ruminococcus sp. (assembly GCA_902792105.1). Classification (GTDB taxonomy): domain Bacteria; phylum Bacillota; class Clostridia; order Oscillospirales; family Acutalibacteraceae; genus Ruminococcoides. The sequence continues at coordinate 7,473 of CADAYK010000009.1, read as the reverse complement.
TGCGCCACCGCGTTGCGCGCGCAAACCGCGGTGCCGTATTCCCTAACCCTCGCGGCGGTTATTCCGCCGCCTGTTTTTTGCGCAAACTCGCTGAGTATACCGCGAAACTGCTTTGGAATGTAATTATCAAAAATTAAAAAATAATCGCCGTTCAGCTCAAATACGGCGTTTTTGGAACAAAGTATATTCAGTTTGTACAGCCTTTCTATAATATCGAGCAGAGCGTCAAGGCTTGGCGCCTTGTAGCAAAAGCTCAGACTGCTCTTTTTTACGCGGTAAGTGTGACCGCGGCGGCTGCCTGCGACCGTAACAAGCAAACAGCAGCCGTCCCCGAGCTGCAATGCCTCAACATTGACGCTTTTTCCGCTTACGCTTATTCCCGACCGGCGGCACGCAACCTGCATTATTCTCATTATAACTCGCCGCGAGTGGCTGTCACTGAGGCTCATGCTTTTAAAATCGAGCAAAAAATCATCCATATCCTTATGACAAAGGGTAATAAGCACCCTGTCGTTACTCAACCTGTTAACCGTCAAAAATCAACACCTCTGTTTACAAACCAATATATTTACATAATATGCGCTTTAACCGAAACTTGCAAGTGATTTTTATTGGAAATTATATTGCCAAATAAGAAAAAAGATGGTAGAATGAACTTGGATGTTTATATAATAAAACGAAAGGATGATTTTTATGCCTAAATGGCTTCATGACGCAGTTTTTTACGAAATTTATCCCCAGAGCTTCTACGATTCAAACGGAGACGGAATCGGCGATATTCAGGGCATTATTCAAAAGCTTGATTATGTAAGCGGTCTCGGCTGCAACGCGATCTGGCTTAATCCCGTGTATGATTCTCCGTTTATGGACGCCGGATACGATGTTCGCGATTACAAAAAGGTAGCGCCGCGTTACGGAACAAACGAGGATCTGGTTCAGCTTTTCAGCGAGGCTCACAGCAGGGGGATCAAAATTTTGCTCGACCTTATTCCCGGCCACACTTCCGATACCCATCCGTGGTTCCTTGAAGCAAAAAAGGCCGCCGAAAGCGAGCTCAGCAACCGCTATATCTTCACAAAAACCGTTTGGGACGCTCCGCCCGAATACCGAATGATGTGCGGTATATGCGAACGCAACGGAAACTACATGGTCAATTACTTCAGCTCGCAGCCCGCCTTGAACTACGGCTTTGACAGAATAACCCATCCCGAGTGGCAGCTGCCCTGCGACCATCCCGACTGCCTTAAAACCGCCGAAGCGATCAAGGACATAATGCGTTTTTGGCTTGACAAGGGCGCCGACGGCTTCCGTGTTGATATGGCAGATTCACTGGTTAAAAATGACGACGCAAAGTACGCCACCGCCAAAATCTGGCGCGGAGTTCGCGATATGCTCGACGCCGAATATCCCGAAGCGGCAATGGTGGCGGAATGGAGCTTCCCCGAGCGTGCCATAAACGACGCCGGATTCCATATGGATTTTTACCTTGACCACTACGGCAACGGCTACAGCCGCCTGTTCCGTTACGGCGACTGGGGCGACGAGGCTGTGTTCAACAAAAACGGCAGGGGCAATTTGCAGGCTTTTACAGACGAATATCTGCCTGCCTACAACCGCACCAAGGACAATGGCTACATTTGCTTTATGACAAACAACCACGATATGCCGCGTGTTACCGCCTACCTCGACAAGCAGGCGATCAAGCTTGTTAACGCGTTTATCTTTACCATGCCGGGCGTGCCGTTCTTGTATTACGGCGACGAAATAGGAATGCGCTATCAGGCTGACCTTGTCAGCAAGGAAGGCGGCTTCTCCCGTACCGGCTCACGAACACCAATGCAGTGGGGCGAAGGCAAAAATCTCGGTTTCTCGGAAAGCGACGAGCCGTATCTGCCGGTTGACAAAAGCGCCGGCGCTCCTACGGTTGAAAACCAAAAGGACGACCCCGACAGTATATACCGTGTGGTTACCGACCTTATACGCCTGCGCAGAAAGCACGAGGATCTTCACGGCAACGGCGAGCTTGAATTTATGAGCGAGCAGGGCAAAATCCCCTTTGCCTTCCGCAGAGGCGAGCTTGTGATGTTCTTCAATCCGCTCGACAGCGAATTCGAGATTGACACCCGTTACGACGGCGATGTTATCTATAAAATCGGCAGCGCCGAAATTATTGACGGCAAAATAAAAATGCAGCCGCAAAGCTTCTTGATGATTCATACAAATTAATATGACAAAAGGGTTCGGTGCAAGCCGAACCCTTAATTAGTATCTGTATTAACTTTTTACTGCAGCCACACCAAATCGGTATCGTTGGCGAGGTTGTCGATTCCGTAGAGCACAAGGAGCTGTTCGGGATTTTCGCGCTGAACCACAGCCGAAACGTTCTCCATTTTGAAGTAACGCATATCTATAAGAATAACCTTTTTATAGGTTTCGGCGAGGAACGGAGCCATGCTGTGGCTGAAGCTGTCTTTTATAACGATCAGCGTTCCCTTTTGCGCCTTGGTGTTGGTGATCTCGGTGTAGGCGTGGTTACCGTCGATAAACACAGGATACTTGTCGTCCTCGTTGAGGTGGTCATAGAAGAACATTGAATCGTATTCCTGAGTTTCCGTGCCCTCGGTGATTTTCACGTGGATATTGTCGGCGGTGTTGGCCTTATTGTTCCAAACCTCGATTTCGTCGGGGTTGGTAAGCCAGAAGCCGCTTGAGGAATATGTTGTTCCGTAAAAGCCGGGATAGTGCTCAATGCTGAACACGCTTTCCTGCGGCGGAATTATGCCGAGCGAATTACAGTAACGCGAATATGCCGTGTAAGCGCCGCGCGTTGTCCAGTGGTGGTCGGTTCTGTAATAGAGCTGGCTGCCCTCCTTGTACGCCGCCTTAAAGGTGTCGCGAAGGTCAACAAAGCTTATGCCGTTTTGAGAGAGTGTGTTGGTAATATCGGTAAAGTATTCGTCGTCCTTGTACTCGTTATGAATAAACGGCAGCACGTCCTCGCACACATATCCGGTTGACGGAGCAAGCATGACCGACATAGGAATATTTTTGACCGGATCAAGGTTTTTAAAGTCCACAACAGCGTCAATGTTTTTCTTTATGCCGTTGTCCTCGGAAACGGGTTTGTTAATAAGGTAACCGTATTTGCAGTTGTAAATATCCTTGGCGCCGTTGTTACCCTCATAAAGCGCGGCGTAGGCGTTAACACCTACCCACATGTTACGCGCCGGAAAATGGTCGGCAAAAAAAGTTTCAAAGTCCCTGCCGAAGTCTCCGCTTGATATTTTTTCAAACGATGTTTCCGGAAACTTTTGAAGGTATCTTTTCTCAGACGAGCTGTAGTCAAGCTTCGGATTAAAGATAAACCATATCGCCATTGCAAATATAAAACCAACAAACAGCAGTCCCGGTATATACGCAGGCACGCTGTTTTCGGGTCGGTTTTCCTCGACGGCGTAGTGTCTGCCGCCTTTGCTGTTAGCATAATGCGTCATATTTATCACCTGAATTATGCGTTTTAAAATCTAAAGTAAAGGAACGGGTTGTAGCTTTGGTCAACAAGGCTTGCCGTGCTGAGGAAAAGCACAGCCGCAACAAACAATGTTTCGGCAACCCACATAAATCTTACGTTCTTAAACCTTTCATAAAGCTTTGCCGCAAGCGGAGTGCTGGCAACGCCCGCGACGATCAGCACAGGCAGATTGCTCAGGAAAAGGTTGAGTGTATTATTGCTGATCAAGCCGTTGTTGAGATTAAACATATCGCCGAGTGTAGCGAAAAGCTGGTTAACGTCGGTAAAGTAGAACAGCGTCCAGCCGATCAAAACGATGAACAGCGTATAGAAATGCTGCAAAAATGACGGAAGCCTGTCCAAAAACTTTTTGAGCACAAATTTCTCAAGAATAAGCAGCAGTCCGTAAAACAAGCCCCAAAAGATAAAGTTGTAAGCCGCTCCGTGCCAAAGTCCGGTTAATCCCCATACGATCAGAAGGTTGATGATCTGGCGTTTTACACCCTTGCGGTTGCCGCCGAGCGGAATGTAAACATATTCCTTGAACCAGGTCGACAGCGAAATATGCCACCTGCGCCAAAATTCGGTGATTGACCTTGAGATGTACGGATAGTTAAAGTTTTTGAGGAACTCAAAGCCGAGCATATTGCCCAGTCCGCATGCCATATCGGAATAACCCGAAAAATCAAAGTATATCTGGAAGGTGTAGGCTAAAATGCCAAACCATGTTCCCAAAATACCGTGGGGCTCGATGTGTGTGGTTTCAAACAGAGCCTTTGTGATTATTCCCATCTGATTTGCTATGAGAACCTTTTTGCCGAGACCTATACAAAAAATCTTAACGCCCTTGGTGAACTGCGCCATTGTCTCGCGGCGGTTGATCATTTGGTCGGCAACGTCGCGGTATCTTACGATAGGACCGGCAATAAGCTGCGGAAACAGCGCCAAATAGGTACCAAAGTTGATAAAGCTCTTGCTGACGGGAGCGTCGTCGCGGTAAACGTCGATAACATAACTCATGGTCTGGAAGGTGTAGAAGCTAATGCCGATAGGCAGGCTTATTTGCAGATCGGGAATATTCAAAAACGGCAGCATATTCAGCGTATCGGTTATCATTCCCGTGTACTTAAACACAGCCAAAATTCCTATATCAAGAACACAAGTCAAAACCAAAAACAGTTTTTTCTTTTTTGCATCCTGACGGTACTTGTCTACAAGCCAGCCGCCGACGTAGTTGAACAATACGTTGAACAGCATGAGGAAAACGAGCATTGGCTCGCCCCAGCCGTAGAAAACCAAATTGATAAAGAACAGAAACAGGTTTCTGCCTTTTCTCGGAACAATGTAATATATCAGCAAAGTAATCGGTAAATACGCAAAAAGAAATACTAAGCTTGAAAATACCACACTATCACCCCTCTACTATAATTGCACATACATTGTTATTTTACATTAAATCACAATATTAGTCAACAAAAATAAGCTACAAAAATAAACACGGCACACCGCCCGGTATGCCGCATATTTGCTGTTTTTTTGTCTGGTTTAGTATGTCATAAGTGCAGTGGCGTTAAGAAATCGTCTTGTTTACGATTTCCTTGCCGTTTTTATCCTTTACAATATAGATTATGTTGGATTCGTTGTTTTCGGTTGTATCACGCAGGCTTATCAGATAAGGACGAAGACTTTCCTCAACTCCGCCGAGATCGCTTTCGTTCATATCGCCCTCGATCGATGCCTTTACATTAAGCTCAATAACCAAATCTTTACCTTTGCCGTAGGATTTAACCTCCATAGCGTCCTCGTAAAGGCTTTTTAAATTTGCGATCTGGGTTGAGTATGAAGTATTATCATTAATAAAGCTGTTAACCTTTGCCTCCTCGGGATTGCTGCAGCCTGCAAAAATCACGCATAAAACCGCAGCCGATGCCAACAGAAGGGCAATTACTTTCCTTTTCATTTCACACACCTCTTTTTAATATAAGCAGTTAATTATTCATCAAGAAAACCGCCGGAAAAATTTTCACCGCCGTCAACGGACTGTACGTCGCTTTCTGTTTGATTGCCAGAGGACGACTGCTCGCCGGTGGCGGTCTCAGGCGGAATTTCCGGTTCATTGGGATCACTGTGCTTGCCGGAATAATCATTAGATATACAGCTGATTTCGCTGTTGCTATCCGTAACGATCACCCTGACAGCAGCGTCGCTGATACCCATATTTTGCTGCATTGACAAAGCAAGGTTATCCATATATTCGCTGTTGCTTTCAAGCGAATTTTCCATTTTCTTCTTGTTGTCCTCGCTTATGCCGCTTTTCGCGGTATATTTAAATATCAACAAAGGATTGTGCTTTTCGTCCTCGCCGTATGACATATCAAAATTATAGCCCTTGCTTTTGGCGTTCTTAACAAACTTTGACTTCTTGTCCTTCATAGCCTTGGAGTTAATTAAAGCTTCTATTTTTTCCTTAGAGTTTTTGCCGTGAAAGATCTTGCTGTTGACGTCCGCCGTTACTTTTGAAGTATTTGCGGAATCTGCAGTAGCCGCCGGTTTGGATTCTTTTTTATCCGGTGAAGCGGTGCAGCCTGACATCAGCAGCGACGGCAGCGCGGTACAGGCAAGCAAAACTGCTATAATATATCTTTTCCTCATAATCTCCTCCATGTTTACAAACACTTGTATATATATTAAGTTTACGACAAATATTTCGCCGTGTCAATAGTAAAAAGTGTATGTGAACATATTTACCTGTCCGCAACGGTTGTAATCTGTTCAGATAAAAAGACCGGCACAAGGCCGGTCTTGAAAAATTTTAAATCAGTGCAATCAGATAAGCTCAATAATAGCCATTTCAGCACCGTCGCCGCGGCGGGGACCGATTTTGGTCACTCTGGTGTAGCCGCCGTTACGGTCAGCATACTTGGGCGCGATTTCGGAGAAGAGCTTTGTAACAACATCTTCCTTAGTTACAAAGGACAAAACCATACGTCTGTTGTGAAGAGTATTGTTCTTAGCGGTTGTTATCATCTTCTCTGCCATAGCCTGAACTTCCTTGGCACGAGTATTTGTTGTTTCGATTTTGCCGTTTTCGAGAAGGAAAGTAACCATTGCACGGAGCATAGCGGTTCTCTGAGCAGTTGTTCTTCCCAGCTTTCTTGTACCTGGCATTTTATTCACTCCTTTACCGTCATATAAAAGGGTAATTTATTCGTCTTCCTTCTGAAGACTGAAACCGAGAGAGTTGAGCTTTTGCACAACTTCCTCGAGAGATTTTCTTCCAAGGTTCCGAACCTTCATCATATCCTCTTCGGACTTGTTAATTAAATCTTCAACCGTGTTAATGTTCAAGAATCTTTTCCTTGCCCTTGTCGTCCTTCTCTACCATAACCTCGGCAGAGGAAGCCTTGTCGGACAGGTTAACGAACAGGTTAAGGTGCTCGGTAAGTACCTTAGCCGCAAGAGACACAGCCTCTTCCGCGTTGATAACGCCGTTTGTCCATACGTCAAGCGTAAGCTTGTCATAGTCGGTGATTTGACCGACACGGGTGTTGTCAACAGTGTAGTTAACCTTTAATACAGGTGTATAGATTGAGTCAATCGGCAAAACACCGATAACGTTGTTGCCGCTTAACTGCTTGTTGCGCTCGGCAGGAACATAACCTCTGCCCTTGTCAATTGTGATTTCCATATTGAGCTTGGCGCCCTCGCCCAGTGTGGCGATGTGAAGCTCGGGATTAAGGATTTCAACCTCATTATCACCTATGACGTCAGCGGCTGTTACCTCGCAGGGACCTTCGGCGTTGATTTCAACAACCTTGGGACTTGTTTCAAACAGCTTGGCAACAAGACTTTTCATATTCAGCACAATTTCCGTAACGTCTTCCTTGACGCCCGGGATAGTTGAAAATTCGTGAAGAACGCCGTCAATCTTGATAGATGTGACCGCACAGCCCTCAAGAGAG
>CADAYK010000008.1 GCA_902792105.1 uncultured Ruminococcus sp. | reverse complement strand
GCCCACATTTTTATGACATGGGATCAGATGCGCGATGAGATCAAGAAGGTTATCGAGCTTTTCGATGAGGTCTATTCTGTTTTTGGCTTGAGTTATGAGATTGAAGTTTCTACTATGCCCGAAGATCATATGGGTGAAGTTGAATTGTGGGATTTTGCTACCGACACATTAAAAGCTGCGTGTGAGGATATGGGCAAAAAATACATCATCAACGAGGGAGACGGAGCTTTCTACGGACCTAAGTTAGACTTCCATCTGGCGGATTCTTTAGGACGCACTTGGCAGTGCGGAACTATTCAGCTTGATATGCAGCTGCCGGAGAGATTTGAATTGGAATACACCGGTGCCGACGGAGAAAAACATCGTCCTGCTATGATCCATCGAGTTGTGTTTGGTTCTATAGAGAGATTCATCGGCGTAATCACAGAGCATTTTGCGGGCGCGTTTCCGCTTTGGCTCGCACCGCAGCAGGTCATCGTACTTCCCGTAACTGACAGAGCCGGTGATTATGCAGATATGATCGCAAATAAACTGAACGATTCGGGATTCAGGGTCGAAGTTGATCATCGTGCTGAAAAACTGGGTTATAAAATCAGAGAAGCTCAGGGTATGAAAATTCCTTATATGGTTATTGTCGGCGATAAAGACATTGAGAATAATACGGTTTCTATTCGTCATCGTTCCGGTGCTGACCTCGGTGCGATGCCTTATGAAAATTTTGAAGCTCTGTTAAGTGAAGAGCAAAACACAAAGCTGATCAAGTAAGAAAGATAACACAAGCAGATAAAGAAGTGATTTAGGAATGGGGTGGCATGGTTTTGACGGGCTGTATATCCCCATTCCGTTTTCTTTATCATTAAGAAAAATAAATCGAGATTTTTAAGACAGTCGGGAGAAGTGAGATGTATATTATCAAAGCAGAAGCAAATCAGGTAGATCAAATTGTAGATATGTCTATCAGAGCTTTTGAAACAGATGTAAATGTCGGCGGAGCAAAAGGTGAGTGTCCGCCCGGATTTGATTCGGTAGAGTGGCATAAACAAATGGCTCGGGAGGGGCATTTGTATCTGGCAAAGATAGAAAACGATTTGGTAGGGGCAGCCGTTATATTCCCGGATGAAACAAAAAGCAGCGTATACATTGGAAGGATTTTTATTGATAGCGTCTATCACAGAAAAGGTTATGGAATTCGTCTGATGGAATGCATAGAAAAGAATTACTCAAGTGCTGCTGAGTTTAATCTGGATACCCCATGTTGGAATGAGCGGACAAATGCTTTTTACAAAAAATTAGGCTATCGTATCGTAAAGGTTGAGGATGGATTCGTCTTTTACCGGAAAAGAAAGAGAGAAACCAAAGCAGGTAATGAAAAATGAACAAGTGGAGGAACTGTCGTTTTTTGTTTGTAACCTTTCCGATAACTTGACCTTGATAACAGTATCTCCCTCATGAAACAGCAGCCTGAACGATAGAGCAGCGTTTTGAATGGATTGACAAGGTAAGATAGACAGTGCTATAATAACAACTATTGACAGAGAAGTTTTACCGGCACACTGAGTTGTATATTGAGCTTTCTCATGGAAACGAACCATTTACTATGATGTACGAAATGACGTTTTGCAGAGCGCTTGACCGGCAGTCAAGGTGTCACCGGTTCGAGCACGGTTGGGGCGCCGCAAAATCCGTTACATATAAATTTTTATTTTTGTATGGAGTGTTTATATGAACGCAAAAATTAATAATGAAGTCGAGTTGAGTTTTGACTCCGGCTTTACCGAGATGGCAACAGATGAACTGAAAAAGTATTTTACCAATGTTAAAAACAGGTGGGGTATTTTTAATAAAGATAATCACGTTGTCATTTCTTTGTCGTGGACCAACCCCGGTTTTGTTAACTATTTAACCGATGCTAAGGCAATTGTTAAGGGCGCTCTGCGGTGTTCAAAGTCAAATCTTATTGATTTTAAAATTATCAGTAAGCAATATGTTGATGTTGCTTCAAAAAAAGCTTATTGTGAAGCCTTTGAATATAAGGCCAATGACGCAGATATCGTTATGTGCGGCGAGCTTATGGCTTTCCGCCAAAAAAATAAGTTTTATGCCATACATTATCTGTCACGCAAAGAGCTTAATGAGGGCAACCGTAAGCTGTTTGACAATATTATAAAATCAATAAAAATTAACCCGTGATTTTTACAAGGACCGGAATTTTATTAAATAGCAGGTGTTGTTATGAAAACTGGATTAGTTCTTGAGGGCGGCGCAATGCGCGGTATGTACACAGCCGGTGTGTTGGACGTCTTTATGGAAAATAACATAGAATTTGATAAGATCGCAGGTGTTTCCGCAGGCGCTATTTTCGGCGTTAACTTTCTGTCCGGTCAAAACGGCAGGGTAATCCGTTACAATATGCGGTTTAACAAAGAAAAAGGCTATCTGGGTATCATACCGCTGATCCGCGAGGGAAATGTTGTAAATACAGACTATGCCTATCGAAAGGTTCCCTGTGAGCTTGATGTTTTTGATGACGGGGAATACATTAAGAACGCCGCTGAAACACCTTTTTATGCGGTTGTCACGAATATTAAAACAGGATGCGCTGAATATAAAAGGATACACAGTGTTTTCAGGCAGATGGACACGCTGAGAGCTTCCGGCTCGATGCCCTTTCTTGCAAAGCCTGTAGAAATCGACGGAAAGATGTATCTTGACGGAGCGGTTGCGGACAGTATTCCCTTTGCGTTTTTGCGCAGAGAGGGCTGTAAAAAACTTGTTGTTATCCTTACAAGAGATATCACCTTCAAAAAAATGCCCGTTTCACCTTTGTTGACTAAGATTTTTTACAGAAAATACAAGGAATTTTCAAAAACTCTTTTGAACCGTCATAATTCGTATAATTCGCAGATTTCTGAGATAAAACGGCTTGAGGATTCGGGTGAAGCTTTTGTCATTCGTCCGTCAAAGCCGATTGAAATCGGCAGGATAGAGAAGGATCCCGAAAAACTTAAAGAGGTTTATATGCTCGGAAGAAAAGATGCGGAAGGGCTTATTACGGATTTAAAGGACTATCTTGAAACAGAGCCGGCTCTATAACGGGTCGGCTGTTGTGATTTGCAAAGGGATCGGTATTGAAAGCCGCAGCTGTTTTCAGACAGAACCATAAGGGCTCTGTCTGTCATATTGCATATCAGCTTGCCGCTAAGATAAAAATACCCGTGATAATTCCTGTGCGGAAGGCAGGAGGATATGATGGAGATAATTGATAAAAGAATTGACAAGGGCAAAGCCTTCGACTGGGGCAGGACATCAGACAGCTATGCTAAATTCAGGGATATATATCCCGAAATATTCTATGATAAGATAGCCGCCCGCGGGCTGTGCGTCAGCGGACAGACGGTTCTTGATCTCGGCACCGGCACCGGGGTGCTGCCGAGAAATATGTATAAATACGGCGCGCGGTGGATCGGCACCGATATTTCCGAAAATCAGATAATCAAGGCAAGGGAAATGTCGGAAGGAATGGATATAGAATATATAGCAGCATCTGCCGAAACGCTTGATTTCGAGGACGCTTACTTTGATGTAATAACAGCCTGTCAATGTTTTTGGTACTTCGATCACGACAAAATCGCGGACAGACTGTACCGCTGGCTTAAACCGGGCGGAAGGCTGTTGGTGCTGTATATGGCATGGCTGCCTTTTGAGGACAGGATAGCCGAAGAAAGCGAGAGGCTCGTTTTGAAATACAGCCCTGACTGGTCAGGCTGCGGAGAAACCAGACATCCCATTGAAATACCCGGGTGTTACAGCAAAAATTTTGATCTTGTTTTTCATGACGAGTATGACGTAAATGTGCATTTCACCCGGGAAAGCTGGAACGGCAGAATGAAAGCCTGCCGGGGAGTGGGGGCATCCCTTGATCCCCCGGAGGCTGCAATGTGGGAGAAGGAACACAAGCAATTGCTGAACAGGATAGCGCCGGAGGAATTTGATATTCTCCATTATGCTGCAATGGCGGAGCTTGAAAAACGTAAAACCGAAAACGAAATAATACGGTAATAGATATCCGACAACAAAACTTCCTAAAAATTTTAACCGGCTCGTGTGAGCCGGTTATATTTATATAGCTAAAATCCGTATGCAATTATAAATCTGTCTTTTCTTAATGTACTCAGGTCAAAATCAAACGGGCGGTCGGAGCTGTAGTAATTGATTGATTTAAAGCTGCCGTCCTCCCGGGGATAAACACAGTAAAAATGTATTCCGTCGGTAATTTTGTCGTTCCACGAGCAGATGATACAAATTTTATGGGAGGGCAGCGCTTTCTTGAAATTATCATAATTCCGGTATTCGGTGAAATCAATATTGTGAAGCCTGAAATATCTGCCGAGCTTTTTTGTTTTGGTTCCGAATCTTCCCCCGAAAAAAGGCAATCTGAGTATTTCGGCATCCTTTACTACATCGGCAAAGCTTTGAGGCTTGCCGATAAACCGCATAACATTATAAATTGCCGCGACTCCGCAGCCGACATAGCTGACGTTCCTGCCGGCGCTTCCGTATTTGACTTCGGAAGCAGGAGCTTTTGTCTGTCCGTAAATATACTCATTAAAGTCTTCAAGCCGGGATTTATTGGCTTGATATCTGCGTTCAATTCCCTTTTTGCCGAAGATTTTCATAATTTTCACCGCCCTGCTGCTATAATAACAAAATGCAGGGCGGTTGTAAAGCTTATTTGTCTCTTGATTTGCCGAAAACAGACGCAACGACGCTTAAGGCAACCGCCGCGGCGATTCCGGCCGATGCGCTCGTTAAGCCGCCGGTGAGAATTCCGAGCGCGCCGTCGCGCCTTAAAGCGTCGCGCACACCCTGAGCCATGAGGTTCCCGAAGCCGCTGATCGGTACAGCTGCGCCCTGTCCGCCCGCGTTTATAATCGGTTCATATAATCCGACAGCGCCCAGAATAACACCGGACACCACAAAAGCGGTAAGAATACGCGCGGGAGTAAGCGAGGTTTTGTCAATTAAAATCTGACCGATCGCGCAAATAAGACCTCCGAAAATAAAAGCGTTAATAAACTGCATAAGTAATCTCCTTTTTCTTGCTGTTTATATTATCGGTAAAAATTAAATTTATATGTGAAAAAGAATTGAATTTTTAAAAAATATACTACCAAATTCTCGTAATTTATGGTACAATCTATTTTGGATTGTTATAAAAAGCGATTTTTTCAGAACAGGAGTGAAATATATGGTCGAGGTACAAAGTCTGACCAAACGCTACGGCAACATTACGGCTGTTGACGACATCAGTTTTTCGGTTGAGCCGGGCGAGATTCTCGGTTTTCTCGGACCGAACGGAGCCGGAAAATCAACAACTATGAATATCATAACGGGGTATATTTCGTCAACCTCGGGAACGGTAACCATTGACGGATTTGATATTCTGGATAATCCCAAGCAGGCAAAAATGAAGATTGGTTATCTGCCTGAAATCCCGCCGCTTTATATTGATATGACGGTTCGCAGGTATCTGGAGTTTATGTTTGACCTGAAGCGTGTTAAGCTTCCAAAAAAGGAGCATATCGACGAGGTGATGCGGCTTGTTCACGTCGGAGACAAGGGCGACAGAATAATCAAGAATCTTTCAAAGGGTTATAAACAGCGTGTCGGCTTTGCCCAGGCACTGCTCGGAAATCCGCCGGTGCTTATTCTTGACGAGCCCACGGTAGGCCTTGATCCGAAACAGATTATCGAAATACGTAACCTTATACGCAGTCTCGGTAAAAAGCATACCGTAATTTTTTCATCGCACGTGCTTTCCGAGGTTTCCGAAATCTGCGACAGAATTATTGTAATATCAAAGGGCAAAATCGTTGCCGACGCAAAAACCGACGAGCTGTCCGCTGTTATTTCCAATAACCTTAAGCTTTCGCTTATTATCGAGGGCTCTTCCCCGGCTGTTATAGCCGAGCTCAAGAAGATCCCGGGCGTTAAGGGAGTAAAAAAGCTTCGCGACTTAAACGGCGGCGCGGCAAAGTACACTGTGGATTATCAAAAGGATTCCGATATACGCCGCGATGTATTCAGCGCTATGGTTCGCATAGACTGTCCGATTCTTGAAATGCAGTCCGGCAACGAAACTCTGGAGGAAATGTTCCTCAGACTCACCAAGGAAAAAGGAGGAAAAACTGATGACAGCAATTCTTAAAAGGGAGCTTTCCTCTTACTTCCAATCCGCTACAGCTTATGTTGTAATGGGAGTTTACTTTTTCTTCTCGGGAATGTTCTTTTATCTTTACTGCTTCCGCGGAAATTCCGCGAATCTTTCATACGTTTACGCGAATATGTTTTACATAATCATGTTCATTATTCCGATTATCACCATGAAAACCTTTTCGGAGGAAAAACGTCAAAAAACCGATCAGGCGCTTTTTACCTCGCCGACGAGCATCACGGGTATTGTTATCGGTAAGTTTTTGGGCTCGTTTGTCCTTTATACGATCTGCTGCTCAATCTTTTTGCTTTACGCGGTAGTTATTTCGTTTTTTGCCCAGCCGCAGTGGTCGGTGGTGCTCTGCACTTTCCTCGGGCTTCTGCTCTTGGGCGGCGCGTTTATCGCGATCAACGTGTTTATATCTGCTCTTACCGAAAGCATGATCGTTGCGGCGGTATCAGGCATGGCGGTCGGACTGCTTATCGACATGATGACCTATTTTATCAGCATGATTTCCATTAGCTGGATTTCGGACTTGCTTGAGAAAATAAACTTTATCAACTATTATCAGAATTTTACCTACGGTGTGCTCAGCATTACAGACGTTGTGTTCTTCCTGAGTGTGGCGGCGCTGTTCCTTTTCTTCACCGTAAGGATTCTGGAAAAAAGACGCTGGAGCTAAGGAGGTACAGACATGGATAATAAAGAAAAAAACCCGGCTGTACAGCCCTCGGAGGAAACCGTTTCAACCGGCGAAGCTAAGGTAACCGAAACTAAGGAAGAACCAAAGAACGAAAACAAAAAAACAAAAAAATCCGGCGGAGTAAAAAACCTGTTAAAATCAAGAAAGATCCGTCACGGTTCAATTGCGGCAGCTGTTACCGCGGTGGTCGTGGCGCTGGTGATAGTTCTTAACATAGTTGTAGGTCTGCTTGTTGACCGTTTTCCGAATTTGAAGATCGACTTCACTTCAAATCAGGCATATGCGCTTTCGGAGGATACGACCCAGTACATTAAAAGTCTTAAAAAGGACGTAACCGTATATATACTGTTCACAAAGAACGCGTTCGAGTCAAACGGCGAATATTTTGTTCAGGCGGAAAATCTGCTTGAAAAAATGGAGAAGGGCTCCGACGGCAAGCTCAAGGTGGTTTACAAGGATACCTCAACAGATCCCGCGTTCACTAAAAACTATCCGAATATTAACTGGGACTCAAAAACAAACCTCGGCATTGTTGAAAGCGGAAAACAATACAAGGCGCTTTCGCTTGACGACTGCTTCACTTATGATGAGCAGTATGCGGCGCAGGGTATTTATCAGTATACCTCCACCACGATCGAGCAGGCTGTGGTTAAGGCAGCGCTTTATGTCACCACCGATAATAAGGTTAAGGTCGACGTAATCACAGACAACCAGCCCGGTGATTATTCCGGCGTGACCGCTCTGCTCAACGACAACGCCTACCAGGTCAACGAAATTTCGCTTATCACCAAGGAGCTTGAAAAGGACGCTGACTTTGCGCTTTTGTTCGCTCCCGCGGTCGACCTTGACGAATCACAGACCGAAAAGCTTTCCAAGTGGCTCAAAAACGGCGGAAAGTACGGCAAAAATCTGATTTATGTCGCAAGCTCCGAGCCTGTGGAAACTCCGAACATTAACGCTTTGTTAAGCGACTGGGGTATGGCTGTTAACAAGGGCTTTGTATTCGAAACCGATCCCAACCATTTGCAGACAGGCGCCAACAACTATACCTTCATTGCCGACTACACCGAAGAGTATGTTGAAAACCTTAAAAATCCAAATATCCCGGTACTGGTAAACTTTGCCCATGCGGTTGAAATCAAGGATAATTCGGTGGCAAAGCCTATTCTCAACACATCTGACCGCGCCGGTATAGAACCGCTTGACCATGATGAAGACTGGGATTATAATAAGGCTGTAAAGGGAGAAGCTATCGCTGTTGCGGCAGAAGGCACAAAGGCAAGCGGTGATTCAACCTCGCGATTTATCGTGTTTGGTTCAGACCGTATGCTTTTGCAGACTCTTATGCAGTATAACAGCTTTAACAATGCGGCGTATGTTATGAATATATTTAATACCATTGCCGACAAAGACGACGAAACCGTTGTGATCGAGGGCAAAACCATGGAGTCGGCAGAGCTTGGAATAACCGATCAAAGCTCAACTGCTGTGGTATTTGTGATTTTTGTCATCGTTATACCAATCGGCGTAATCGTTCTCGGAATCGTACTGTGGATTCTCAGGAGGAATAAGTAATGAAAAAGAAAAAAACCCTGATTATTGTAATAATAGCGGCTGTTGTTCTTGCAGGCGTAATGGTGCTCCTGATTTTTCTGCCTAAGGGCGGCTCCGACAACGAAGCCGCTACGATCGACGAAGGCGTTGCAATGAAGAATTCCACCGACAAGGACGGAATGCATCAGGCGGTGGTTGAAACCCAACCGAACGGCGAGATCAAAAACAACAGCTACGGCACGCTGATCGATAACGTGCCTGCCGATATCAAGAGTATTCACGTTGAAAACAAAAAGGGAACTCTCGATGTTTCCGCCAACACACCAAAGGGTGAGGCTACGGTTTACACCCTTAAGGGCTTTGAGGACTATTCGCTTCAGACAGGTATTCCGGATCAGGTTGCCAATGCGGCTGCAAGCCTTAAATTCACCAAGGTCGTGTCGTCCGACGGAAGCAAAAAGTCAGAATTCGGACTCGACAAGCCGCGCGCGACCGTTACCGTTACCTATGTTGATAAAACAACGGCTAAATACATTGTCGGCAGCAACGCGCCTCAGGAAGCAGGCACTTATGTGCAGTTTGGCACGGAGCCCACGATTTACCTTTGCGACACCGAGACAGTTTCGGCTTTTGACCTCGGCATTAACGATTTTATGGATTTAAACATTAACGATGCGGCTGAAAATACCGACAATAACGAAGCAAGCTCGATCACGATCTCGGGCAGCGGCTTTGGCAGCGAAATAGTGCTTGAGCCCAACAAGAGCGATAAAAACTCCGCCTCGTTCCTTATTACTTCGCCGTCAAGAGGTTATGCCAACGAAAGCGAAAGCAGCATAATCAGCGGAGGTATCCGCGGATTGTATGCCGACAGCGTCGAGATGGTTAACCCGTCATCAGACCAGCTTCAGAAGCTCGGACTGTCAAATCCTCACGCTAAAATCACTGCGGTTTATCCCGACGAAACCATTAAGCTTATCGGCGCCAAGCCCGACAGCAAGGGAAAGGTTTATATAATGAAGGACGGAGGAACAATTGTCTATAAAATTTCGGCAGATAAGGTTGCGTGGACAAATACCTCTTATGAAAAGCTTGTTTCGGATTATGTAATCAATCCCAAGATGGATTCCTTGACCGGAGTTACGGTCAAAACAGACAAAACCTATGATTTTGTTCTTAACACCGAAACCTCAACAAAAACCGATGACGAGGGCGAGGAAACAACCTCAACCACCACAACCGTAAATTATAACGACAAGGAAGTTGACCTCGGAAAATTCAGCTCATATTACGACGATCTTTCGTTGATCAAGATCGCGGATGTAAAATCCAAGAGCTACAGCGGCACACCCGAGATTACCGTAACCTACACCTACGGCGATGAATCCGCCGATACAGCCGAGTTCTATCCTGCAGGCAACGAATATTACATTGCTGTTCTTAACGGAGAGGCTGTGGGAAGCTGTTACAAAGCGGATGTTGTAAGAATTAAAAATAATTTAAGCGATGTTATAAAATAATAAAACGATCCATATATTTCGGACGGGAGGCGAATGTCGTGAAAAAGTTAATAATTTCGGGCATTGCCCTGCTTCTTGCGGCAGGCTTGTGCGGCTGTGATTTTATAGCGGATTTAAAAGCGCAAAGCAGCCAAAGCCGCGCCTACACCGAAAGGGTACAGCGCGACAAGCTGAAAAAAAACTATAAAGGCAAAGGATACGCCTGCCTGAAAAATTCTGATGAGCAGGACGCCTACGCCGCGATCGACATTGCTGCCAACAGCCTTGAAAGCAAATCGTTTGATATTAAAAACGGTCCGGCGTTTGACAATTTCGGCTATATCCTTGAATTTTACAAAAACGACAACCCGTATGTTTTCTGGATCAAGGACGACGCGCCGTACAATTATGTTGACAAAGACGACAAGGTTACGATCGAGCTTGAATTCAAGTCAAGCGGAGAAGAGCTTGCCGCACAAAAAAAGAAGCTTGACAGCGCGCTGAAAAAGGCAATTAACGGAGCGCCCAAGGATGCTACCACCTACACAATGGAGCTTTATATAAACGATTACATTGTTGACAACTGCAAGTTTGACGAGGACGCGGCACAACTGCACAAAAAGAAAAAGATCCGCGGTCATGAGCAGGATGTGTACGGAGCTCTTGTTGAGGGCAAGGCGGTGTGCGAAGGATACGCGCGCGCGTTCAGCCTGCTGTGCCGCCGTTTGGGCGTTGATTGTTCTCTGATCGAGGGTTACGCAAGCGAGAAAAACGAGAACACCGGAAAAATTGAACGCGAAGCCCACATCTGGAATTGTGTTCAGCTTGCCGGCAATTGGTACCACACCGATGTAACCTGGAACGACGATACAAACGGAGAGTTTGCCGACGTTTATTCGCGAAGGTACTACTTTTTAAACCTGACAACAAAAGATATAACGCGCGACCATGAAATAAGTCCGCTTTACGGCGAGGACCTTAACGGCGGAGATTTTTACAACGAATTTATTCCCGAGTGCAACAGTACCGATTACAATTACTTTAGGCTCAACTGCCCCGAGCTTTCAAGTCTTGACGATTCGGAAGCTGTTGTATCGGGACTAACGGCGGCAGCCTCCAAGGGTGAAAAATACTTTGACTTTTTGCTTAGCTCCGAAATGGACTTTTCTGGAACAAAGTCAAAAATCGCCGGAAGCGAGGGCTACGAATGGATCAACGAAGCCAACAAACGCAACAATAATTCGCCTAAGCTGGGTGACAAATGTTCGCTGTTCGCTTTTGAAGAACGCAGACTGGTTACATTTTTACTTAAATACAGTTAAAGGATGATTTTATGAAATACGACGTAAGGCAGCTTGAACTGCTTTCAAATGAAAAAATCGCCGACGGAATTTTCGATATGCGGCTGAAGTGTACCGACAGCGACCTTAAAATCGAATGCGGACAGTTTGCGCATGTTTATGTTCCGGGTAAAACTCTGCGCCGGCCTATTTCGGTTTGCGACGCTTCCGGAGGAACGCTCCGCCTTGTGTATCAGGTGAAGGGCGAGGGAACGCAAATAATGTCGCAAATGAAACCGGGCGCGGATGTAGATATGCTTTATCCGCTCGGTCACGGCTTTAACATCGAGCGCGGCAAGCGCTATTGCCTTATCGGCGGCGGAATAGGCGTGCCTCCCATGCTCTACACCGCCAAACAGTGTGAAAATCCGCTTGTGATCACAGGCTTCCGGAATAAAGATTTTGTGATTTTGCAGGAAGATTTTAAAGCGGCAGGTGCCGAGCTTGTGCTTTGTACCGACGACGGAACAGCCGGCGAAAAAGGTTTTGTAACCGACCTTTTAAAGCAAAGGATAAACGAGGTAGATGAGGTTTGCGCCTGCGGACCCGTGCCTATGCTTAAAGCAATTGCCCGGGTATGCGCGGAAGCGGACAAGCCCTGCCAAATTTCGCTTGAGGAACGAATGGGCTGCGGTGTGGGCGCGTGTCTTGTTTGTGCCGTAAAGGTTAAGAAAAACGGCGAAGAAATTATGCAGCACGTGTGCAAAAACGGTCCCGTGTTCAATGCAGAGGAGGTAGTATTTTAATGGCTGATTTATCTGTAAAGGTCGCAGGCGTAAGCTTTAACAATCCGCTTATCGCCGCTTCGGGTACCTTCGGCTTCGGCAGGGAATACAACGAGTTTTATCCGCTTGAAAAGCTCGGCGGAATTTCCTGCAAGGGGATCACTCCCACTCGGCGCGATGGTAATCCTCCTCCGCGAATCGCCGAGACCCCCTCGGGGATTTTGAACGCGGTAGGTCTGCAAAACCCGGGTGTTGACGCGTTTATAAAGGAAGATTTGCCGTGGCTGAAGCAGCAAAACACGGTAATCATCGCAAACACGGCAGGCAATACAATAGAAGAATACTGCATGATGGCTGAAAAGCTGAGCGAAACCGATATTGATATGATCGAGCTTAATATATCCTGTCCCAACGTAAAAAACGGCGGCGTTCAGTTCGGAACAAGCTGTGAAAGCGTCGGACAAATCACAGGCGAAGTCCGCAAACACTGCACCAAGCCGCTTGTTATAAAGCTCAGCCCAAATGTTACCGACATAGCATCTATCGCTAAATCAGCCGAGGCGGCAGGCGCTGACGCGGTTTCGATGATAAACACTCTTACCGGTATGCGTATTGATATCAACAGCCGCCGTCCGATAATCCGCAATAACACAGGCGGACTCAGCGGAGCCGCGGTTTTCCCGGTAGCGGTAAGAATGGTTTGGCAGGTTGCCAACGCCGTAAAAATCCCGATTATCGGAATGGGCGGAATCACAACCTGGCAGGATGCCGTTGAAATGCTCATTGCCGGAGCTACGGCGCTTCAAATCGGAACTGTTTTGTTTACCGATCCTTATGCTCCGCTGAAAATCACCGAGGGGCTGAACAGCTTCCTTGATGAAAACGGAATAAAAAGTGTAACCGAATTAACCGGTACGGTCAAGCCTTGGTAAAAAATAAGTTTTCCATATAAAAAAAGCGGTCGGCTGTTTCGCCGGCCGCTGTGTTATTAGATTAGTTTTCGGGATATACCGCGCGTTCTCCTCCGATATACTTCGGTCTGGTTCTCGCTGCGGTGATTCTTGCCTTGCCTATGCTGTCAAGACTCAGTCTTACCGGCACGGCAACCCGTTTAAGGTGCATTCCGATCAATGTTCCGCCGATGTCAAGTCCTGCGTCCGCCTTGATCTCTTCAAGCGCGACAGGGTTTTTGAATGTAAGGTACGCGGTAGTGGCAAACGATCCGCCTGCCTTCGGCTGAGGCATAACGCATACTGTTTCAGCGTTGGGCACGGCTTCCTTTTCTACAATAATAGCGCGGTTAAGGTGTTCGCAGCACTGAGCCGCAAGGAATACTCCGAAGCTTTTCAGCGAATCGTAAATTCCGTTAAAAACTGCTTCGGCGGCTTCAAGGCTTGAATCCTGACCGATAACTCCGCCGACGACCTCGCTGGACGAACAGCCAACAACAAAAATGTCACCGGGCTTAAGGTTTGCCGCAACGCAAAGCTCGTCCGCAGCTCTGCGTGCCTGATTATATATTTCGGTATTCATAACGTCAACTCCGTTGTATAAGTTTGTTAAAATATTATACCACATTTTTTCAAAAAAATAAAGGCTTGTATCAAATTATCAGCCCGGGCATATTCTGTAATACAGCCGCGGCTGTAAAATTATATTTGAAGGTTGGAACCAAGTGAATATCAACGGAAAAAAGGGTGTTGACATTTCCTCTGCAAACGGCAATGTCAGCATAGAAAAAATCAAGAACGCAGGTTATGACTTTGTGATGATCCGCTGCGGTTACGGCTCCGATATCGCTTCTCAGGATGATTCACAATTTGAGAATAACGTCAAAAAATGCGAGGCGGCAGGGGTTCCGTGGGGCGCTTACCTTTATTCCTACGCTCTCGATACCGACGAAGCCAAAAGCGAAGCAAGGCACGTTGCAAGGCTGCTGAAAAACAAAAAGCCGACGATGCCCGTGGCGTTCGACATGGAGGACGGCGACGGTTACAAGGCACGACACGGCATGCCCGGCGATAAAACCCTTGTGGCGATTTGTAAAACCTTCCTGTCCGAAATAAAAAAGATGGGATATTATCCCATGCTCTACTCCTCGCTTAGCTGGCTCAACAATCAGCTCAACGACAAAAGCCTGCTCACAAGCTACGACATCTGGGTTGCCCAGTGGAGCTCTTCGTGCGCTTACAAGGGCACCTACGGTATGTGGCAGTACGGCGGCGAGGTCAATTATATCGACGGCAACTCAATTGCCGGAGTAGGCGTGATCGACAAGGACAAGGCGTACAAGGATTATCCGTCAATTATAAACAACGGCGGCTACAACAACTGGAAAAAGCCGGGCGCGAAGGTGCTTGATACCTCGGGCTACACCAAGGGCGACAAAAGCACGGGCGTTTTCGCTCTTAAAGAGCTACTGATGATCTCAAAGCAACTCAAAATTACAACCCAGGGCATGGATCAAAACAATATTTTCGGTGACGGCACAGAAAATGCTGTCAACCAGGTGCTCAAAAAAGGCGGATACCAGCAAAACGGAACCGCCGGAAACAATTTTGTGAAGTATCTTTACGGTTTGATCAAAGCCAAATTATAACAAAAAGGGCGGTCGCAAAACCGCCCTTAACTATATGATTTATTCAGTATTAAGCTTCTTTTTCAAGGAACTTGTAGATAACAGCCGCAACAGCCGCACCTACGAGAGGACCTACGATGAATACCCACAGTGAAGCAAGAGGAGCGCTGTTGCCGTTGAATGCAGCTACAAGAGCAGGACCAAAGCTTCTTGCCGGGTTAACGGATGTGCCTGTAAGACCTATTCCGAGAATATGTACAAGTGTGAGAGTAAGACCGATTACGATGCCTGCAAAGGAACCGTGGTTAGCCTTTTTGGAAGTAACGCCGAGAATCGCAAGAACAAATATGCAAGTGAGAACAGCCTCGATCAAGAGTCCCGCAACAGCGTTATCGTTAATGTTCGCAAGACCGTTTGAGCCAAAGCCGCCTGTCTTATCCTCAACGCCGCCGAGTCCGAAGATACCGGCCAGAACTCCTGCGCCCGCAAAAGCGCCGAGGCACTGAGAAATAATGTAGCCTACGAAATCTGCTGCGCTCATGCCGCCCGAAATAAGAACACCAAGCGAAACAGCGGGGTTGATGTGACATCCCGAGATGTTGCCGATGCTGTAAGCCATTGCTACAATTACAAGACCGAACGCAAGCGCGGTAAGAATGTATCCGCCGCCCTTTTCAGCGTCGCAGCCTACGAGCATTGCAGTACCGCAGCCTAAAATAACCAGAACAGCGGTGCCGATAAACTCAGCGATGTACTTTTTGATTGAATTCATAAAAGTTCCTCCTTCTTTTTTTAACGGACTGCCTGTCCGCTTATGGATTATTTTTCCATAAAAAAATTATAACACAGCTTTTTAAATATTGCAATAGGTTTTAACAATAAATAAAAATTTAACAAAGTAAAAATGTTGAATATTTACATATTTTAGGGCTTTGTGTATTAGAATGACGGAGGAATATTTTCGTTATTTTAAAAGTGCGAAAAGGTTTTCAGCCGAAAAAGAGGGATTGGTCATAAATTCAAACTCTATTTCTTCGCTGTTTTCATAGGAATGTTCAATTTCCTTTGAATATTTTTGCATGGCGTCAGTCAAATCAAGCTCAGGCTTTGCCGCAAGCGCGAGCTTTAGTATGATAAACTCACACACGATCCGCCTGATTACGTTCAGAACATCCATGCTGTCGATCGCGTTAAGATAATAACGGTAAAGGTTATAAAGCGCAAGCTTTTCAAATTCGTCGTCAAAATCTGCGGTGATGCTTCGGTTCGCGGCCGATTCCGCGGCTTTTATAATCTTCGGCACGTCATCATGCATATAATCAAGTTTTTTAAAAAACCCGAAAATAAAATCAGGACTAATTTGTTTTGAAGGGCAAACGAACTCTCCCGGTTCATCTCCGTTCAGTACGTTTTGAAGCCTTGCGTTATAAATTAAACAGTCGCCCAGTCTTTGAGCCATAGCTGCAGACCGGTCGTTCAATATTTTCGCGTTTTCGCTGCGCGCGCGCAGGAGTATTTCCATAAGGCTTGTGTCATAATCCTCTGAGTTCAGCCTGTATCGTGAGTTCTCAAAGGATCGATACGCGTTATCCTCAGCCAAAATCAGCCGCGCTGCCTCGGGACAGGCAAAGCTCAAAAAATGCTCGGCAAAATCCGAAAATTCTGCGGTTATCCTCGGGAATGAGGCGCAGGTTTTGCAAAGGTGATCCTCGCCCAAGCCTATATAGATGTCGCACAGCATGTCGCTGTTCCAAAACGGACACCTGCCGTTTTGCGAAACAAATATCCTGTCGCCGTCGGCGTCGGTAACTGTAAGCCGCCGGATTTTTTCGCCGAGACTGTTGTTTACGCTGTTGTAGTATTTCTCGGTTTCGCTGTCAACAACAACATCCCAGTCCTTGCAGCAGCTGTCTGTGCACAAATTCGCAATGCAGCGGAATTTATCGTAATAGGAAGGGTAAACGTTTTTCATGTTGTCCACTCCAGCGTCAGGAAAAATTGCTCATAGGCGTCGTCCCAGCCGTCAATACCGTTAACTCCGCCGCCGTTCACGCTGCGCAGCTTCGCGTCGTTGGCGGTCATGCCCACGGTAAAAAGCTCGCCCGCGGTCACATTATAGCCCAAGCTTTGGCACAGCGCGCAAAAATCTTCCACAGGGTTTTCGCTCTGTTTTGTTTCAATAAGAAGCGCTTTTAGCCGCGCGTCCTTTTTTGCCGCCGACAAAAGGCGGTCAAGCTCCTGTTCAACCATAATATACCTCCTAAAAAAAATAAGGAACGAAAAATTTCGTTCCCTGTTTAAAATTGCTGTAAATTACTCGATAGCGCTGTCGAGGTACTCCATAAGCTCCTCGTCATCTTTCTTTTGTTTATCCTTAACAAACAAAAACGCTGTTACAGCTGCCGAAAGAGCAGCAACTATTGAAATTATACCGATAATCCAAAAGAACTTTTTATTTTTCATATGACTTCCTCCAAATATAAAATATAATTACTTTAGCCGAAAATCTGCTGTTACATATATATTCTATACATAATTTGCCCAAAAGTCAATAGATAACGCAATAGAAAAACAAAAAAAGCAGAGAAAACTCTGCTTTTAAGGTTATACATATTTTAGTGAACGGATTACGCTGAAGCGTTAAGACGCTTTGCAAGAGAAGACTTGCTTCTTGCTGCAGTATTCTTGTGAAGAATACCCTTTGCGGTTGCCTGGTCGATCTTCTTGATAGCAAGACGAACTGCCTCTGTTTTGTTGTCAGCGTTGGTGTCTACAGCATAGTAAGCTTTCTTGATTGCAGTCTTAAGAGCTGACTTTGCAGCCTTGTTGCGGGCTGTCTTTGTAGCGATAACCTTAACGCGCTTCTTCGCAGATTTAATGTTGGGCATTGTCCCACCTCCTTAAAATATCAGTCATATGGATAATATATTAGCACAAAAACGGCTGAAAATCAAGCTTTTTTTCAAAAAAAGCAAAATTTTTTTGCGCTGAAAATTACGTAACAATATATAGTGTTTAACGGTGTATACTAATCTATATGCAGATTAGAAACGCTTGCTGCGGCACTCCCGGCAATCGCAGTTTTCGGCGTGAGCCTTTAAAGCAGCGTCGGTTTGCGCCTGCTTTTTGCGTCCTCTGTACCACACAAGGATAATCACCAGCAAAAACACAAGCAATATTCCGCGGAAAACATAACTCATAATACCGTCAAAAACCGGAAGTCCTGCGAACGCCCGCAGACCGTACCAGACAGCCATAAATATAAAGAACACCGACAGCAGGTAGCCCACGGCTCCCTGTTTGCGCCCGATCAGAAAGGTCAGCACCGCCAAAGCCGCCCACAAAAACACGTCTCCGTTCTGAAATACCTCTTGCACGCAATCACTTCCTTAAATTAAATTCCGGTTTCATTATAATAATATATCCTTACACGCGGATAAAGTCAAGAAAAATGTGACGGAAATATGAAAGTTTAGTGAATTGGAAAATATTTTTAAGAAAACTCTTGACTTTTACTGACTTTGGGGTTATATTATTGATAAAGCAGTTAGCACTCTAACACCGAGAGTGCTAAACCTCAAAACAGAGAGGTGATGGTATGGAACCGGCTGCAAGAAAAAAACGAATACTTTCCGCAATTGTTGAAAGCTACATCAACACAGGCGAGCCTGTGGGCTCAAAAACGCTGATCAACGAGGCGGGCTTAAAGGTTTCCTCGGCAACGGTTCGCAACGACATGGCTGATTTGACCGAGCGCGGTTACATTGTTCAGCCGCACACCTCGGCAGGAAGGATCCCCACCCAGCTCGGCTACCGTTATTATGTGGACAACGCGCTTGAGGTTAAGCCTGTTTCGGAAAGCGGCAGGGAATACATTACCGGCGTCCTTTCACAAAATGCCGATTCGCCCGAGGCTCTGCTTCAAAACGCGGCGAATTTGTTGTCGCAGCTTACCGGCTGTATAGCTTTTTCAACAACGCCCACGGGCGACGAAAGCCGAATCCGCAAAATCAGCTTTGTTCCGACCGGCGCACACGCCGCAATGGCGGTTGTGATCGTTTCAAACGGAATTATAAAAACAAAGCTTTTCAGGTGCGAATTTCTGATCACTCCCGAAATACTCGAGGTCTTTGACAAGGCGTTGAATGAAGTTTTTGCCGGGGTAAGGCTAAGCTCCATCAACCGTCCGTTCATTCAAACCGCGGCGGCCGGCTTCGGAGAGCTGTCGCTTCTTATGCCGTCGGCGCTTATGGCGGTAAAGGATGCGTCCGAGCTTGCGCGTGAGGTAAGCGTTTACCACAGCGGACTCGGCAGACTGATAGGCGAAGCCAGAGCGGACAGTATTCTGGAGTTTTTGCAAAACCGTCACGATTTGGCGGCCACGCTCAAGCGGCTTCCGCAGGGCACGGCAGTCACTATCGGAAAAGAAAACAGCCGCGTTGAGCTTGCTTACAGCTCGGTGGTATCCTCGCGGTACCAAATTGACGGCAACCCCTCGGGAGTGCTTGCGGCAATCGGTCCGCTCAGAATGGACTACGCGAGAATGCTTTCGGTAACGGATTGTATAAGCAGCTGTGTAAGCGGGCTGTTGAGTGAAATTATTGAATATTAAGGCAGTAAATTTGCTTTAGTATTAATCCAAAGGAGGATATAAAGTGTCCAAGAAAAAGGAAAAGGAAAAGGCGGAGAAGACCAAGGCGGCTGAAGAAACAACCGACGCGGTCAAGGAAGAAAAGCCCGAAGCCGAGCAGGACGATTCGGCAAAAAAAATAAAATCGCTTGAGGACGAGGTTGCGTCGGGCAAGGACAAATATATGCGCCTTGCGGCGGAGTACGAAAACTACCGCAAGCGTACAGCCAACGAAAAGCTATCGATTTATGACGACGCAACAGCAAGGGCGGTAACCGAGCTTTTGCCGGTGGCGGACAGCGTAAGAATGGCGCTTGAAAACCTCAAAGACAGCGATCCCGAAATAATCAAGGGGATCGAGCTTATCTCTAACCAGCTTGACAAAAGCTTTGAAAAGCTGAAAATCGAAAGCTACGGCAAACCGGGCGACGAATTCGATCCCAATTTGCACAACGCTGTTTCAATGGTAGACAGCGACGAATACAAATCGAACCAGATTGCGAATGTGTTCCAGACAGGATACAAAATCGGAGATAAAATCATCCGTCATGCAATGGTTCAGGTAGTAAATTAATGCTACAGATAAATAAGTCATCAACAAATTACAATATATAAAACAAAAAAATTTACGGAGGAATAAATTATGGCTAAAACAATCGGTATAGATTTAGGTACAACAAACTCATGCGTAGCAGTTATCGAAGGCGGCGAGCCCGTAGTTATCGCCAACGCCGAAGGCTCAAGAACCACACCTTCTGTTGTGGCTTTCTCTAAGGACGGCGAAAGAATGGTAGGTCAGGTTGCAAAGCGTCAGGCTATTACCAACCCCGACCGCACGGTTTCTTCTATTAAAAGAGAAATGGGTTCAGCCTACAAGGTAACGATCGACGGCAAAAGCTACACTCCCCAGGAAATTTCCGCAATGATTCTCCAGAAGCTTAAGGCTGACGCCGAGGCTTACCTCGGAGAAACGGTAACACAGGCTGTTATCACGGTTCCTGCTTACTTCACCGACGCTCAGCGCCAGGCAACCAAGGACGCAGGTAAAATCGCCGGCCTTGATGTTAAGAGAATCATCAACGAGCCTACAGCAGCGGCTCTTTCCTACGGCGTAGACAAAGAAAACGATCAGAAGGTTATGGTATATGACCTCGGCGGCGGTACATTCGACGTAAGTATCATCGAGATGGGCGACGGAGTTCAGGAGGTTCTTGCAACAGCAGGTAACAACCGTCTCGGCGGCGACGACTTCGACAAGCGCATTATCGACTGGATGGTTTCATCATTCAGGACAGAAACAGGCATTGACCTTTCAAGCGATAAAATGGCTATGCAGCGCCTTAAGGAAGCTGCAGAAAAGGCAAAGATCGAGCTTTCGGGCGTTACAACATCATCTATCAACCTTCCGTTTATCACAGCTGACCAGACAGGTCCGAAGCACCTTGACCTCACCCTTACAAGAGCAAAGTTCAACGAGCTCACATCCGACCTTGTAGAAGCTACAATGGGTCCCGTTCGTTCCGCTCTTTCGGATTCAGGCCTCCAAATCAGCCAGATCGACAAGGTGCTCATGGTGGGCGGTTCTTCAAGAATCCCTGCTGTTCAGGAAGCTGTTCAGAAGCTTATCGGCAAGGAGCCGTTCAAGGGCATTAACCCCGACGAATGTGTTGCTATCGGCGCTGCAATCCAGGCAGGCGTACTCGGCGGCGAGGTTGACGGACTTCTCCTCCTCGACGTTACTCCGCTTTCACTCGGCGTTGAAACAATGGGCGGCATTATGACCAAGATCATTGACAGAAATACAACTATCCCCACAAAGAAGAGCCAGATTTTCTCAACTGCAGCCGACAATCAGACTCAGGTAGAAATCAATGTGCTTCAGGGCGAGCGTGAATTTGCGCGCGACAACAAGCAGCTCGGACTCTTCGCTCTCACAGGCATCGCTCCCGCAATGCGCGGCGTGCCCCAGATCGAGGTTACCTTTGATATCGACGCAAACGGTATTGTTAACGTATCGGCAAAGGATCTCGGCACAGGCAAGGAACAGAAGATCACGATTTCTTCCTCTACAAATATGAGCAAGGAGGATATCGACAAGGCGGTTAAGGACGCCGAGCAGTACGCTGCCGAGGACAAAAAGCGCCGCGAAGAGGTTGACGCTAAGAACGAGGCGGAAAATCTTGCATATCAGGCTGAAAAGCTTGTTAACGAAAACGGCGACAAGCTTGCCGACGAGGACAAAAATACAATCAACACAAAGGTTTCCGCTCTTAAGGATGCAATTTCAAAGAACGATGTAAGCCTTATGAACGCCGCGAAGGACGACTTGCAGAAGAACCTTTACGATATTTCCGCAAAGCTCTATCAGCAGGCTGCTCCGCAGGGCAACCCCCAGCAGGGAGCACCCGACCCGGGCGCTAATCCCGGAGCCGGCACTCAGCAGGACAACGGCGGCGACGGCAATGTTTATGACGCCGATTTTACCGACGTAGACGGAAACTGATAAATAATTTATAATAACGCGGAAAGGAGCTGCCGGGCACAGCTCCTTTCGGCACATCATACGGTGCGGACTGTTACGCTCCGTAATCTGTTGCTATGCAACACTTCACTGGAGGACAGACAATGGCGGAAAAAAGAGATTACTACGAGGTGCTTGGCGTCAGCAAAGGCGCGAGCGACGATGAAATAAAAAAAGCGTATCGTCAGAGCGCGAAAAAATACCACCCCGACCTTCACCCCGGAGACAAAGAATGCGAAGAAAAGTTCAAAGAGGTCAACGAGGCCTACGAGGTGCTTTCGGATTCCGAAAAGAAAGCGCGTTATGATCAGTTCGGCCATGCGGGCGTTGATCCCAACTTCGGCGCAGGCGCGGGAGCAGGCGGAGGAAGTCCGTTTGGCGGCGGAATTGACATCGACGATATATTTTCGAGCTTTTTCGGCGGCTTTGGCGGAAGACGCTCGGGCAACGCGAACGCTCCAATGCGCGGCAGCGATGTTGAAGCGAGCGTTACAATCAGCTTTGAGGAAGCCGCAAAGGGCTGTAAAAAAACAATAAGCTACAGCAGTGTTGTAACCTGCGGCGATTGTCACGGAACAGGAGCCCAACCGGGAACCCAGCCTAAAACCTGTTCGGCGTGCGGCGGCTCGGGACGTGTTACGATCAATCAAAGAACCCCGTTCGGTGTAGTCCAAACCCAGCGTTCCTGCGACGCGTGCCACGGCAAGGGAAAAATCGTGGACAATCCGTGCCGCAAGTGTAACGGCTCGGGCAGACAGCGCAAAAACCGCACGGTTGACGTAACGATTCCGGCAGGTATCCGGGATCAGCAGATACTCAATGTGGGCGGTCACGGAAACGCCGGTCACAACAACGGCCCCGCAGGCGATTTGCACGTGTTTGTCAATGTAAAGGCGCACAGCCTTTTTGAGCGCAGAGGCGACGACGTTTGGTGCGATATGCCCATAACGTTTTCTCAGGCGGTGCTCGGAGCGGAGGTCACCGTTCCCACCCTCGACGGCAAGGTTAAATATACGATTCACGAGGGCACACAGCCCAACGACGTGTTCAAGCTTAAGGGCAGGGGAATCCCCCACCTCGGCGGACGCGGCAGGGGTGACCAGTATGTAAGAGTTGTTGTGGAAATTCCCAAGAGTCTTAACAACAAGCAAAAGGAAATGATAAAGCAGTTTGAAAGCTCGACATCCGAGAAGAACTACGCAAAGCGCAGAAGCTTCTTTGACAAGCTGAAAAAGATGTTTAACGATTGATTGAGGGTATATGAAAAGCTGGACTGAAATTAAAATCGCGGTTAACGCCGCCGATGTAGAAAAGGCAAGCGATATCGCCAATGTTGTCGTACCATACGGCATTTACATTGAGGACTACCAAAACCTCGAGCAGGAAGTTGACGATATTGCCCACATAGATTTGATTGACGACGATTTGCTTAACAAGGACAGAAGCAAGGCTTTTGTGCATATATACCTTGAGCCCGATGTATCTCCGTCGGAGGCTGTTCAGTTTTTAAGCGAGCGTTATAACAGCGAGGGTGTAGAACATAACATCGAGCTGTTGAACTGCGCCGAGGAGGATTGGCGCAACAACTGGAAAAAGTACTACAAGCCCATGGCGGTGGGCAAAACACTTATGATCGTTCCGAGTTGGTACGAAAATTACGACACGGGCGGAAGAATAAAGCTTACGATTGACCCGGGGCTCGCATTCGGCACAGGCGGTCACGAAACAACAAGGCTTTGTCTTGAAATGTGCGAAAAATACTTAAAACCCGGCGACAACGTGCTCGACG
The DNA here is from genome assembly GCA_902792105.1 of uncultured Ruminococcus sp. Taxonomy (GTDB): domain Bacteria; phylum Bacillota; class Clostridia; order Oscillospirales; family Acutalibacteraceae; genus Ruminococcoides. Next base: position 3,672 of record CADAYK010000008.1, on the reverse strand, counting down.
TAGGCTGCGGCAGCGGTATTCTGGGAATAGCGGCGCTGCTTTCGGGCGCAAATAAGGCGGTCGGCGTCGACATCGACGAGGTGGCGGTCAGAACCACGCGCAGCAATGCGGCGCTAAATAATATAGAGGACCGGTTTACCGCGATTTACGGAAGCTTTACCGAAAAGGTCGAGGGAAAATTCAACCTTGTGCTTGCCAACATTGTGGCTGACGCAATTATTTACCTTTCAAAGGGCGTGCGCGATTTTATGGAGGATGACGCTGTTTATATAATGAGCGGGATCATCGACACGCGCGCCGGCGAGGTTAAGGCTGAGGTCAGCAAATACTTTGATATTATCGAAGAGCACCTTGAAGGCGGCTGGGCGTGTTTTGCGGCAGTTAAGAAACAAAATTAATGCTTCCGCAAATTATCATACTTTTACTCTTGAATTTTAAAATGAATTGTGGTAAAGTGTTAATAGTAAATTTTCGGAGGTATTTGTAAATGAAAAAACCGGATAAAAGAGAAACCATAAATCTGTTTTTCTCTGCGTTTCTTATTATCGCGTTCATAATTTGCGCTAACTTTTTCTCGCAGTTTACAAAAACAGTTCAAAATCCGATCGGACAAATTATAACGATCGTGGTTTGCGCAGTATTTGGTCTGCTTCTGTTTTATGCTACACGCGTGGGCGACGGCAAGGCTGTAATGCGTTTTTCACCGCTTACCCTTATTGTTCTTGTGCTCCCCACACTTTACATCATAATTGCGTCAATTGCGACCTTTATGCCGCTTCACGATGTTTTTGTAGAAAACAACAGCTTCACAATCGTTCCTTATCTTGCTTCAGTTGCGTTCGGCTATGGCATTCCCTACACATTCTTCAGCGGCTTTGAGCAGGAAGCGGAAGAATCCGAGGGCGAAGAGGACGAAGAAGCAAAAATCCTTGTTGGCGGCGTTGAGCAGGATATTCTCAGCGAAAACGAGAATTCAGACTCCCTTGATGACGAAAACGACATCATGGAGGACTATGAAGAGGAAACCTGACGCGTTATAAAAGATAAAAGATTTTACAGTCGGGGGACAGGCTTGATAACAAGTCTTGTTTCCCGATTTTTTATACTAAATTATGAAAGCAGGTATTTATTATGGGATGTAATCACGACTGTTCGTCTTGCGGCAGCAATTGTTCGGGTTCCGAAAGTCTTTTAGAGGAGCTCAATCAGCTTAGCAAAGTAAAAAAAGTAATAGGCGTAGTTTCGGGCAAGGGCGGCGTAGGCAAAAGCCTTGTAACCTCGCTTATGGCGGTAACTTATAACAGGCGCGGCTCAAAAACCGCAATACTCGATGCGGACATTACAGGCCCGTCAATTCCAAAGGCATTCGGTATTTTTGATAAGGCAATGGGAACCGAAGCGGGAATTCTTCCGGCTGTTACCGAAACCGGCATTGAACTTATGTCAATTAACCTTCTTTTAAAGGAGGAAACCGATCCCGTTGTTTGGCGTTCGCCTATGATCGTAGGTACGGTAAAGCAGTTTTGGACAGATGTGATCTGGAACGACGTTGACTATATGTTTGTTGATATGCCTCCGGGAACAGGCGACATTCCTCTTACGGTTTTTCAGAGTCTGCCCGTTGACGGCATTATCGTTGTGGCTTCTCCGCAGGAGCTTGTCGGCATGATCGTTCAAAAAGCGGTAAAAATGGCAGAGATGATGAATATTCCCATCCTCGGTCTGGTTGAAAACATGAGCTACTTTACCTGCCCCGACTGCGGCAAAAACCATTCCGTGTTCGGCGAAAGCCACATTGAGGAGATCGCGCAAAAATACAACACGCGCGTTCTCGCAAAGCTTCCGATCGATCCCGAGCTCGCTGAAAAAATCGACAAGGGACAAATAGAATCCTACGAGGGAAACTATCTTGACGAAGCGGCGGATACTATAGACGAAATTTTGAAATGATACAGTTAACAGGCAGCGGCAAGTCCGTTGCCTTGTTTTATATAAAACTTTTAATTTCCTGTTGATTTTACGTGCCGTAATATGATACTATTAAGGTAACAAAATAAAAGTAACAAGGAGGATGTTCATGAAACGCTTATTAAAAAAACAACTTTCGGTGCTTTTGGCTGTTTGTATGCTTTTGTCGGCATTTGCGGTATCCGCGAGCGCTGCGCAAACGCCCGCAAAGTCCGAAGCGTCCGCCAACAGCTACGGTCTGACCTCAAACATCAGTGACGGCGCAATTTTGCAAACCTGGTGCTGGTCGTTCAACACCATCAAGGAAAACCTTAAATCAATTGCCGAAGCAGGCTTTTCCGCAATCCAGACCTCGCCGATCAACGAGGTTATCGTTGGAGAAAACGGCGGTATGCAGCTTTACGGCAAAGGAAAATGGTACTATCAGTATCAGCCGACAAACTACACTATCGGCAACTATCAGCTCGGAACCCTTGACGAGTTCAAGGATATGTGCAGCGAGGCTCACAAGCTCGGCTTAAAGGTCATTGTCGATGCGGTTGTAAACCATTGTTCATCAAACTTCAACGCAATTTCAGACGATATCAAGAATATAGCCGGCGGCGCGTTTCATTCAAGAGTTGAAATCGAAAGCTGGAGCAACCGTTATCAGGTTACCCAAGGCAAGCTTACGGGACTTTATGACCTGAAAACCCAAAACCCCAATGTTCAGCAGGTGATCTTAAATTACCTTAAGGAATGTATTGCGGCAGGCGCCGACGGTTTCCGTTTTGACGCCGCAAAGCACATTGAGCTTAACGACGATGTACCCGTTGACGGCCATGACTTTGCCGGCGATTTTTGGAACGTTATACTCGACAACGGCGCCGAGTTCCAGTACGGCGAGGTTTTGCAGGGCGACGGCGAAAGAATTGACGCTTATGCAAAGCTTATGAACGTAACCGCTTCCAACTACGGCAAAAATCTTCGCGCTGAGCTTGCGGCAGGCACGCTCAAGTTAAGGGCTGTTTCAAACTTTGCCGTTAACGATGTTGACAAGTCAAAGCTTGTTACCTGGGTTGAATCCCACGATAACTACGCCGACGGTTCATACAAAACAATCAGCAATCAAATGGTAAAATACGGCTGGGCTGTAATAAGCGCAGGCGGCGACACAACTCCGCTGTTTTTCAGCCGTCCCAACAACAGCACTGCTTCCAAGCCGTGGGGCGATAATAAAATCGGCGCGAGAGGCGACGATAACTACATGAGCGCTGAGGTTTCGGCGGTCAACCACTTCAGAAACGCGCTCGTCGGCGAGCCTGTAAGACGCTTGAACCTCAAGGACAGCAGCGGCAAAACCAACACCTCGGTTTTAATGGTTCAAAGAGGAACAAAGGGCGCGGTTATAATCAATTCCTCGTCAGACGACTTTGATCTTGACACTTCAACCACTGTTGCCGACGGAACCTATACCGACGAGGTCAGCGGCTCAACCTTCACCGTTTCCGACGGCGTATTAAAAGGAAAGGTAAAGGCGGGATCTATCGCAGTAATTTATGACAAGCCCGAGCCCGAACAGGGTTACACCGTGGGCGACGTCAACGGCGACGGCAGCGTTAACGGCTCCGACGCGGCGATTCTTTCGCGCTATACCTCCGGCTGGGACGGCTATGAAAGCAAGATCGTCAACAAGGACGCCGCCGACATAAACCGCGACGGCAA
>CADAYK010000007.1 GCA_902792105.1 uncultured Ruminococcus sp. | reverse complement strand
GGGGTGATCTCATCATTTTTTACCATGAACGCCTTTTTTGCCGCTTCAGCCATAGGAGTGTCGCTGTAGCTGTCCGAATAAAATTCCTCAATAACGGCGTTTCCGAATTTTTCCCTGAACCGCCTGACTTTTTCTTTGCCGTGGCAGTTGATCCCGTCGTACCTGCCTGTTTTTTTGTCAACATTTGATGCGATCAGATTATTCAGTCCGAGTTTTTTGCAGGCAGGGGACAGCAAAAACTCAGGCGAGGCCGAAATAATAACGTCGTCATTTTGTTTTTGCTTTAAATAAAACGGCTTAATACGGTTATAGTTTGCTTCCCAAAAAGCGTCAACCTCGCCGTCAATGTCCTTAACGCAGGTCAAAAAACGGTACATTGTTTGTTTGAATTCGGTTTTATTTCCCTTTTTAAATACATAAAACTTAAAAAACGCGCCGGCAAGCGAGGGCGCTTTTTTCAGGATTTTCGGGTGCCGTTTAAGTTCAAAAGCATAAAACCGCGCTGTTGAGTCACCGCAGAATATTGTGTTGTCAAAGTCGTAAGCGTTCATTTTTTCATACCTTTCATAACTTAAAGCTTATATTATCACAGGAAAAATGTAAAATAATTCCGAATAAGAAAAAGTGTTTACTAAAACTATTGCAAAATTGTAAGATTTATTATATAATAAAAAGGAATATAGTACAAGGGGTAGTTTTGTGTTTGGATATTTGCAGATACAAAAGAGCGAACTGCTTGTTCGCGAATACGAAGCCTACAAATCAGTTTACTGCGGCTTGTGCAAGCAAATGGGCAAGGACTATTCCTTTTTAACGCGGCTTAGTCTTAGCTATGACTGCACGTTTTACGCGATGCTTCTAATGTCGCTGTACCGCAGCTGTTCCGGCTTTGACAACGGCAGGTGCCGGTTCAACCCGCTGAAAAAATGCAGCTATGCCCATTGTCAGGACAATAGCCTTAGCAAAGCGTCGGCGTTTTCCGTGATCTCGGTTTATTATAAGCTGGTTGATGATATTCAGGACAGTAAATTCTTTAAAAGAATTATAATCCGAATTATCAAGCCGTTTTTTTCACACTGGCACAAAAAAGCAAAGAAGAATTATCCCGGGCTTGAAGGCTGTGTCGAAAAAATGATGCAAATGCAAAATGAGGTTGAACAAAGCGAAAATCCCTCGATCGACGCTGCGGCTCACCCAACGGCAGTAATGCTGTCAAGCGTGCTCAGGCTTGAAGCAAAGGACGAAATAACCGGGCGCGTACTGGGCGAATTCGGTTATCACATCGGAAGATGGATCTACCTTATCGACGCCGCGGACGATTATGAAAAGGACATTAAAAACGGAGGATTCAATCCGTTTGCTTTTGCCAAAACCGAAAACGTTAAGGAAACAATGAACAACACGCTTAATCAATGTCTGGCACGCGCGTATGACGCGTATCAGCTTTTAAATATAAAGGATTTCAAGGGAATACTTGATAATATGATGCTGTACGGCTTCCCTTCAAAACAGAACGCCGTAATATTCGGACAGCAGGAGGTAAAATATGACAGATCCATATGAAGTGCTCGGAGTCTCACCGGGCGCGTCTGACGACGAAATAAAAAAAGCTTACCGTGAGCTCGCAAAAAAATATCATCCCGATAACTATGCCGACAGTCCTCTCGCGGATGTTGCCGAGCAAAAGATGAAAGAAGTAAACGAGGCGTACGACGAAATCAACCGTATGCGGCAAAAGGGAAAGGGTACAGGTTCAACCTCATCATCGTCCTCTTCCGGTTACGGCGCCGGTTCATCAAGCTCGCAATACTACAGCGTAAGAGTTTACATTCAGCGCAACATGATAACCGAAGCCGAACAGATTCTTGACAATGTTCCGTCGGGAAACCGTTCCGCCGAGTGGTATTACCTCAAGGGAATGTGCGCATACCGCAGGGGCTGGAGCGATGAGGCTAACCGTTATTTTCAGACAGCCTGCGAAATGGATCCCAACAATCAGGAGTACCGCGCCGCGTTGAACAATATGAACGCGCAGCGCAGCTATAACTACGGAGGTTATAACACCGGCGGCTCTATGGGCAATTCAAGCTGCGGCTGCTGCGACATCTGCGCCGCTATGATGTGCTACGATTGCCTGTGCAGCTGTTGCAGAGGTAGCTGCTGATGAAATCCGGAATCAGTAAAAAAACCTTTCGCCTTGTTTTTTGCGCGGTAATCGCCGCGCTTGAAGTTGTGCTCATGTTAATAACGGGCGTTGTTCCTGTAGGAACCTACGCTTTTCCGTGCTTTGCCGGCGCGCTCACCCTCGCTGTAGTCATTGAATACAAGTGGAAATGGGCTTTGGGCGTGTTCGCGGTTGCGGCGTTGCTTTCGGCGCTTTTTGCCGCAGATAAAGAAGCAGCGCTCTACTTCATTATTATATTCGGTTATTATCCGATACTCAAAAACCCTATTGAGAGCAAAATAAAAAACAAAGCAGTTCAGTACGCGGTGAAATTCGCTGTGTTTAACGCCGCGGCGGTTTCATCATTCTATATAGCCTCATGGCTTTTGTCCGTAAAACCGGAGGAATACACGCTTTTCGGCGTTTATATGCCGCTTTTGTTCCTCGTTTTGGGCAATGTGTTTTTCTTCCTTTACGATACCGCGCTCACCTTGTTTGTCGGTATATATGTAAGAAACCTGCGGACAAAGCTGTTTGGCAGCTTTAAATGAACCCTCGGAAAAATAAAGGAGTGTGATATTTATGAAATCAAAGGTATTCGCAAGGGTACTGTGCATAGCCTTGGCTGTTGTGATGGTCGGTTCAATGGCTTTGATCGGTTTTCAGATGTTTTCCGCACAGGCTGCGGCAAAACCCGCGGCAAACGGTCCCGGTCACATAACCGACAGCTATGTTAACCTTCGCAGCGGAGCCGGAACCAACTACTCCGTTGTTACCATGATGGCAAAGAACACCAAGGTTACGTTTATTGACGGCAAAATTTACAGCAGTAACTGGTACAAAATCAAGGAACTTAAAACCAACAAGACCGGATATGTACATAAAGACTATGTGCAGGCGGACGAAAGCTCTTCCTCCGGTTCCTCGGCGTCGGCAGGCTCGGGCTACATCAATACCGACTATGTAAACCTGCGCAAGGGTGCCGGCACAAACTACGCTATTGTTACAAATATGCGTCAAAACACCAAGTTTACCTTGTTAAGCACAAAGCTTTACAATTCAAGCTGGTACAATATCAAGCTTTCAAACGGAACAACGGGTTATGTTATGAAAACCTATGTTACGCTTAACTCAACCCAGCCCGCTACTCAGCCGGCTACAAAAGCGACTCAGGCAACGACCAAGGCGACTCAGGCTACCCAGGCTACTCAGGCAACAACCAAGTCAAGCACGCCGGCAACCGGCTACATCAACGAGGATTATGTAAACCTGCGCAAAGGCGCCGGCACCAACTACGCCGTTATAACAACTATGAGGATAAACACCAAGTTTACCTTCCTGAGTACTAATCTTTACAATTCAAGCTGGTACAACGTCAAGCTTTCGGACGGCACAACGGGATATGTGATCAAGGATTATGTGACCATGGATTCGTCGTCCTCAGGCGGAGGAAGCTCAACTCCCACAACTCCCGGTAAGGTCACCCTTTCGGCTTCAAGCCAGACGATCTACACCGGCAACAAATTCGCGATCACCGCAAAAGGGGCAACCGTAAAGTGGACAAGCTCAAACACAAGCGTAGCAACAGTTGACTCAAACGGTGTTGTAACCGCAAAAGCGGCAGGATCAACAACGATCAAGGCTGCCTCGTCAAATTCTTCGGCAAGCTGTAAAATCACGGTAAAATCAGGTTCTTCCGTCAACATTTCCTCAACAAGCATCGCAAACATGAGAAGGGGAAAGTCAGTGCGTCTTACCTCGACAACAAGCGGAGTAAGCTGGAAGAGCTCCAACAATTCGATCGCTACCGTAAGCAACGGTATTGTCGACACCAAATCAAACGGTTACGTAACGATCTCCGCCTACACCTCGGGCGGCGCGGCAACCTGTCTTATCCAGGTAATCGGACGCGACAACATCCGTTTTGTTTACGCTTCACCCAACTCAGCACCCAAAAACTCAAACGTTACCTTTAAGGCGATCACCGACACCGACCGTATCGCCGTCCGCTTTGTCGCGACAAGCGGAAGCAAGTCCTACACTGTAGAGGCTGACAAAAAGGAAAAGGTAGGCAACACATATGTGTGGTCGGGTACACATAAGCTTGACGCCGCAGGCACCTGGAAGGTAAAGGCTTACGCAAAATACAAGACCTCCACAAGCTATCTTACAACACCCGAAAACGGTGAGGCAGAGGTATTTGTTACAAACGCGACCGATACCAAAACTACCGTAACGGGCGAAAGAAGAGCAAGCGACGGTGTAATCGAAATCATCTCCGAATTTGAGGGCTTTTTGTCCGATATAATTCCCGACCCGATAACTGGCGATCCTACAGTAGGTCACGGCAAGGTCATATTCAAGAACGAGCAGTTCTATAACCACCTCAACAGAAGCGAGGCTTACGCTTATCTTGTTCAGACCGTAAACACAGGCGGCTACACTACAAGAACAAATTCATTCCTTACATCAAACAACATTAAATTCAACCAGCAGCAGTTTGACGCGCTCGTATGCTTTGCCTATAATGTAGGCGCTTACGCAATCACCAATGACTCAACGCTGTCATCGGTGCTTCTCAACACTGCCTCAAGCGGCGGCACAATCAAAGCAGGCGGAAGCGGCTATGTAAACGCCAGCGCGGTCAACCTCCGCAGCGGCGCGGGCACAAACTACAGTGTTGTCACCAACATGGCTCAAAACACAAAATTCACCTTTGTCGACGGCAAGCTTTACAACTCGGCATGGTATAAAATCAAGCTGACAAACGGCACAACGGGTTATATTTACTCGATCTACGCGTCCGCGTCCGGCGGCACACGCGACCTTAACAATATTGACAAGGCTACCTTTACAAACCGTATGCTGCAGTATCACCACGCAAGCGGCGACTGCTGGTGGGGACTGCTTTACAGACGTGTGGACGAGGTTGAAATGTTTATCTACGGCGACTATAAGCTCGACGGCAGCTCAAACAAGTATCACTTTAAGTATTCCTGCGGTTCTTACAGCAGAATAAGCATTAGTTAATGAAGGGTGTTTTATGAAAAAGATAGGATTTATCGGCGCCGGAAATATGGCAACCGCCATAATCAAGGGCTTGATCGCTCAAAAGGGCAGCGCCGGATTTATAAATGTTTTTGACGTTAACGCTTCGGCGCTCGAAGCAATGAAAGCTCTCGGAGCCAATGTTTGCGCTTCGGGTGCGGAAGTTGTAAAAAACAGCGGTATAATAGTTTTGGCGGTAAAGCCGCAAAACTATGCCGAGGTTCTCGAAAGCCTTAAATCCTCAGCGGATGAAAGCAAGACCTTTGTATCGATCGCCGCCGGAATTTCAATCGGGTATGTTCAAAAAGGACTCGGCTGCAGCTGCCCTGTTATGAGGGTAATGCCCAACACTCCGCTGCTTCTCAAAAAAGGCGCCACAGCTCTTTGTCCTTCTGAAAATATGAGTGACGGCGACAAGCAGGCAATATACGAAATGTTCGCGGGCAGCGGCATTTGCGAATATATTACCGAGGAGCATATGAACGAAATCATCGCCGTAAACGGCAGCAGTCCGGCGTTTGTTTACCTTTTCGCCAAGGCTATGGCGGATTATGCGGAAAGCTGCGGCATAGATTACGGTTCAGCCATGAACCTTGTTTGCGCCACACTCGAGGGCTCGGCGGCAATGCTCAGGGAAAGCGGCGACTCTGCCGACGTACTTATCCAAAAAGTCAGCTCAAAGGGCGGCACAACAATAGCCGCGCTTGAAAAGCTCCGTGAACACGGCTTTTACGAGGCGGTTCAGGACGCAATGAACGCTTGCACAAAGCGCGCCGAGGAGCTCGGCAAATAATAATCATAACACCGGTGCCTTTTGCATACTCTTTAGCAGGGGACGGGCTTTCCGTCCCAAAAAGCAAAAGAAGGGAACGTTATTGTGAAAGGCATTGTGTTTTCGTTCAACAGAAAAACATCAACCAAAAGCGTCAGGCTGCCGCAAATCGGCAGCCTGATTAAGGGCAACGGACTTACGCTTGCCTTTGTCGGCGTGCTGCTGACAGGGCTTGTTTGCGGAGCATTTTACGCGCGTTTGGCGGACAGTACGTTTTTAAAATCCATCGACTTTTTATTCATGACAAATCTTGACGCAAGGCTCGGGCAAGGGGCGTTTGCTACCTTCTGTGCCTGCTTTGCCTCCGATTTTCTTTTTCTGCTTTTGGTTTATCTCTTTGGAATGACCTTGTGGGGAATACCGTTTACGGCTCTCACAGTGCTTTTCAAAGGCTTTGGCACGGGGCTGACCGCAGGTTATCTGTGTTTGACCTATTCGCTTTCCGGCGTAGGTTTTTACCTGCTTGTACTGCTTCCGGGTACATTTTTATTTTGCGTATTTTTGGCAAAATTTTCCGCGGCGGCATTCAGGTGCTCAAAAAATATTTTCGCGGCAACGGTAAAAAATGATATTGCGGTTTACAGCCCGCGTCAGGATGTTTTAAAGCTCGGCTCGGGATTTTTAACCGCGCTTATCGCCACTTTTTCAGCCGCGCTTCTCGACACCGCGCTGTGGACTCTTTTTGCCGGCACCTTTAAATTTTAGTTTCATACTAATACCTAATAAAAAGCAGACAATCTTTGCGGTCTGTTTTCTGCAAAATATAAGTCTGCTTTCTATCGGGAATTAGTATCAACGGAGGGAACAATGGCTTCTGACAGACCGACCTTGCCAATCACAAGGGTATTTATTAATTTTTTTCACAGCTTTCCGAAGCTCGTTATTACAAATCTGCTTTTCGCAGTTCCGCTTGCGGTGTTTTCCGGGATTTTTTACGCGCTTTCATCAATAAGCGGAATGCCGGCGGCAGCAGCAATGTTTATAAGGCTGCTTATAATTATTCCGCTGTTTCCGTTTTACGCGGGCGTAACTCAGGTCACGGCTCACCTCGTTATGGGCGAAACCGAAATCAAGGTCACACGGGACTTTTTTACTGCGGTTAAGGAAAATTTTAAACGCTTCCTCGCTCACGGAGCGGTGTTTTACACGGCGGTCATTTTCAGCTATTTTTCAATCAGCTTTTATGCGACGATGATCGGAGAAAATCCGGTAATGTTCGCGCCGATGATCATAAGCATTATTGTGGCTGTGTTCGTGCTATTTATGTTTTTCTACATACCGCCCATGACAGTTACCTTTGATCTTCCGATGAAGACAATTTACAAAAACAGTCTTTTGATGAGCTTCGGCGAGCTTGTAAAGAATTTCATAGCGTTATTCGCAATTTTCCTTGTGTTTATCTTTTCAAGCACGCTTTTGTTTGCCTGCATGGGCAACGTTACGGCGATTATTATTGTTACGATTTTATTGGCCGCAGCCTTTGTTCCGGCGGTTACGTCATTCTTTATCAACTCTGCGGTTTACGAAAGAATGTATTACATGGTAATTGACAATACCGCCGAAATCCGTAATATTGAGAATAAAATTGAGGAAACAAGACAAAAAAAGGAGCCGAAAAAATTTGACTCCGATTCGGTTAAAGATGAATTCAGCGAAAAGCTGAAGAATTTTGAAATTGATGAAAACGCCGACGGCGACGAATACCTCTTTTTTGAGGGACGAATGATCAAGCGAAGCGTTCTTATCAGAATGAAAAATGAAGTTTTGGAAAGTGAGTTGAAGTAGTATGGCAGGCAAGCACGCCGCGACTCCGAACAAAGGCAAAAAGGTTGCGGTAATTGTGATCATCGCGGTTTTGGCGGCGGCATTGATCGGCGGCGGAATATTCTTTTTTGTCAGTATGAACGGCAAAAATGACAAAGAAAAAAAAGCTTCCGTTCAGGTCACAACAGTTGAAACCACGGCTCAAACTCAGGCTCGGCAGCAGTCGCAGACAAAAGAAACCGGCGCCTCCGCAAAAGCCTCTCAGGGCTCGGCTCAAGATCAAACTCAGGCGCAGCAAAGCGCTGAGGATCCCGGCAATCAAAGCACGACCGCTGCGGCAGATATCGTTGTTCCCACTCAGGAAGGCGTTAAGGTTTCATATTTTAACGCTACATTTATTCCGAACGGCGAGGCTCAGGACGCCGAAACAGGCAATCCGGTATCGCTCCGCGAGGCTCTCGGAGCAGGCTATTCCGAGGGAACCATCACCTTTAATGACGACGGCACATTTACCGATTCGCTTACTGCGGCAGGTGAAATGACGGGAAAATATGTTGTACAGGACGAAAAAATAACGGCGACATATTCAGACGACAGAAACATGGAAATAAAAGTTACATCATGGAACGACGGCACGCCTGCGCAGTTCAGCGTTAATTACGGCGGCTGTATTGTATTTTTCGGTTAAATTATGAGCGGTAAGAATAAAAAAAAGACAGCAAAGGCTGTCAAAAACAATAACAAAAAAACACATACCAACTTTAAACCCATAATTACAGTTGTAATTATAGCTGTTGTTGCCGTCGCGGCCGTTGTCACGGCGGTAATAATCTCAAACACCATTCCCGAACAGGTGGCAGGTACCTCATGGATTTCGGTTTCCGCGAGCAATTCTGCTGACGAGGCGGTTGAGCTAAACGAGATTTACAACGTTTACTATTCAAACTACAAGGGTACCCTCGAATTTAAGGACGACGGAAAGTTTGAGCTTTGGCTGACACCGGGCGATCCCGGCGACGGCAAGCATTCGGGTACATACACGGTCGAGGGCGACGTCATTAAGGCTGACTTTGAGGGCGGGTCTTCAACCGAGTTCAAAATTGAGAGGGACGGCAAAAAAATAAAATCGATCCTTGTTAACTACGGAGAGTACAAGGTTGTATTTGAAAGACAAAAGGCGGACGTAAAATGAGTGAAAACAAGTTATCACAGCATATTGAAAAGCAAAGAATTTATTTATTCGACAATGTAAAATGGCTTGCTATCATCTTGGTGGTGATCGGTCACGCTATTGATTTTTTGGCAAGGTCAAACACAGGCAACCAGTTTGAAAAGAGCCTGTTTGTATTCATATACTCCTTCCATATGCCACTGTTCATATTCATAAGCGGACTGTTTTTAAAGCCTATGGACAAGGACAGCAAATTTCCGAGAGACAAGGTTATCGCCTTCCTCGGGATCGGAATCGTGCTCAGAGCCTTCACCTCAATACTCAGGCTGTTTCTCGGTGAAAAGGAAAGCTTTTCGATCCTCAATATGTACGATTCATACACATGGTTCATGGGAGCAATGGCAGTGTTTATTTTCATCACCTGGCTGCTGCGCGCCTATGACAAAAGGATAATTCTTCCGATCGCCGTTCTGGCAGGCTGCATGGCAGGCTATGACAAAAATCTCGGTGACAAATTCTCGCTCATGAGAATAGCCGTGTTTTTCCCGGTATTTTTAATCGGATATTACCTTACTCCCGAACAGATCTTAAAGCTTGCCTCGGCAAAGTGGGCAAAAATCGCCGCTGTGTTAATAATCGCGGGCTTTGCGGTGCTTTGCTTTATGAACAAGGATTTTACCGCTCAGTTCAGACCGTTGTTCACGGGAAGAAACCGCTACACCGTTCTGGGCGAAGGCAAATATGCCTTCGGCGCGCTTTACCGGCTTGTTTGCTACGCGATCGCATCGCTTATGGGGCTTTCGGTAATCTGTCTTACCCCGAATAAAAAGCTCGGTTATATCACCGTTATGGGCGGCAAAACCCTGCAAATTTACTTCTGGCACCGAATGATCCTCATGGTGTTTGAGCACTTCAATCTTTATGAAAAAATCCAATCGGTCACAGGCGGCACGGCAGCAACGGCTATTTACATTGTAATAGCCGTGGGCGTAGCGTTTTTGTGTTCGGTTCCGTTTTTGGCTTTCCCGTCAAAGCAAATACTTTCAATCGGCAAAAAAACAAATAAAAATTAACTTTTCGGATTGGCAGAACAGCTTTGTTTTGCCAATCCTTTATGTTTTTACAAACCAGCGGTTGTTTTCATAAAACAGATACCGCTGCTGTCCGTGAATAAGACAGGTGTAACGGATCCCGGCTTTTTCGTCCCGCGGGGATGAGGTGTATCGGATGTCTGTGATTTTGTCAATGCTGAAGCGCTGATTTTCGCTCCATATAATTATGTTCGGCGTCAGCGTTCCGTCGCGGTCAAAGCTGACAATAACTTTTACAAAGCTTTTCATAGGACATCTCTTTTCGAACATTTGTTTTGATATCATTATAGAACATACATTCTATTTTGTCAAGACGGTTTACAAAAATATAAAAAATTAATTGCAAAGAATATGTCTTAAAACTATTTACAAACACAATATATTGTGTTATGATTTAAATTGTAAAAATATGCAAACAAATATTTGAATTCAGGAGGCAAAAAATGGAAGCGTATAAAAAGGAATTTATTGAATTTATGGTAGATTGTCAGGTGCTTAAATTCGGCGACTTCGTAACCAAAAGCGGAAGAAAAACACCGTTTTTTGTAAATACGGGATTTTACAGAACAGGCGCACAGCTCAGAAAACTCGGCGCGTATTATGCCGAGGCTATCAATGAGCGCTTCGGACTTGATTTTGACGTGCTGTTCGGACCTGCCTACAAGGGAATACCGCTTTCGGTAGCGGCAACGATAGCTATCAGCGAAAAGTACGGCAAGGACATCCGCTACTGCTCAAACCGCAAGGAAGTTAAGGATCACGGCGACAAGGGCATTTTGCTCGGCAGTCCGATAAACGACGGCGACAAGGTCGTTATCATCGAGGACGTTACAACAGCCGGTACATCAATCGAGGAAACCCTGCCCATAATCAAGGCTCAGGGCGACGTTGATCCGGTGGGACTTGTCGTTTCGGTTGACAGAATGGAAAGAGGACAGGGCGAAAAAAGCGCTCTTGCCGAAATTGAAGAAAAATACGGTTTAAAAACCACGGCGATTGTAACAATGGCTGAGGTTGTAGAGCACCTTTACAACAAGGAGTACAAGGGCAAGGTAATTATTGACGACAACCTAAAGGCGGCAATCGACGCTTATTATGAAAAATACGGCGTTAAATAATTTGGGAGATCACATAAAATGGCTTCATCAGGCGGAAATGAGCACAACGGCAGACGCCAAAGGCAAAAAGAAAAGTTTTTAAAAAACAGCTTCGATGTTTTTGAACAGCATGAGGTTCTTGAAATGCTGCTATACTACGCTATTCCGCGCCGCGACACAAATCCGCTCGCACACCGCCTGCTTGAACGCTACGGTACATTCGGAAGAGTTTGCGACGCCCCTTTCGACGAGCTTGAGCGTGATTTCGGGCTGTCTAAAAACGCGGTTGTGCTGCTTAAAATGCAGCCCCAGCTCGCTCGTATTTACACCGAATCAAAAATCAACGACAAAAACTTTATTGATACCGAAACCTTGGGCGAGGTTTTCAGGTGCAAGTTTATCGGCAGAAACAGCGAGGCTGTCGCTATGATTTTAGGCGACGCGCGCGGAAGGGTGATTTTTTCCGACATGATTGCCTATGGCTCGCTCAACAGTACCGAAATGCCCATAAGAAAAATGGTGGATCTCGCGATCAGGCACAACGCCAAAACCGCGTATATCGCCCATAACCATCCCAGCGGCTCACTGCTGCCGTCAAAACAGGATCTCGACACTACTATGATAATTTACGACACGCTCTATAACGTCGGCGTAAAGCTTATGGATCACTATATAGTAACAGACACAAAATACCTGTCGCTGAAGGAAAGCGGCATGGGTGACCACATATTTTTGTATTAAGCTATGAAATTTAAGATTCATTCTAACTATAAGCCTACGGGCGACCAGCCGCAGACTATAGACAAGCTTGTTAAAAGTATTAACAGCGGCAACAGGGAACAGACGATGCTCGGCGTAACCGGTTCGGGCAAAACCTTCACAATGGCGAACATTATTGAAAGGGTACAGCGTCCCACACTTGTGCTTGCCCATAACAAAACCCTTGCCGCCCAGCTTTGCAGCGAGTTCAAGGAATTCTTTCCCGACAATGCCGTTGAGTACTTTGTAAGCTATTACGATTATTATCAGCCCGAGGCATATGTGGCTCAAACTGACACCTACATCGAGAAGGACAGCTCAATAAACGATGAAATAGACAAGCTTCGCCACAGCGCGACGCTTGCGCTTTCCGAACGGCGCGACGTAATTATTGTCGCGTCAGTTTCATGTATCTACAGCTTGGGCGACCCTATTGATTACCGCAACATGGTAATATCGCTGCGGCCGGGCATGGAAAAGTCACGCGACGAGCTTGTAAAAAAGCTTGTTGAGCTGCAATACGAGCGCAACGATATCAATTTTATCAGAAACAAATTCAGAGTCAGGGGAGACGTTGTTGAAATTTTCCCCGCCGCTTCAAACGATTCGATAATCCGGGTGGAGTTTTTCGGAGATGAAATCGACCGTATTTCCGAGATAAACCCTCTTACCGGCGAGCTCAAAGCGCTGTTAAAGCACGCGGCGATCTATCCTGCCTCGCATTATATCGTATCTACCGATAAAATGAAAACAGCGCTTGCCGAAATCGAACGCGAGCTTGAAGAGCGGCTTAAATACTTCCGCGAAAACGGAAAGCTGCTTGAAGCCCAGCGCATTGAACAGCGCACGCGCTATGATATGGAAATGCTGCAGGAAATCGGATTTTGCACGGGCATCGAAAACTATTCGAGAATTCTGTCGGGCAGAGCTCCCGGTTCAGCGCCGTACACTCTGCTTAACTATTTCCCCGACGATTTTCTGCTTTTTGTGGACGAATCCCACGTTACTCTGCCGCAGGTGCGCGGAATGTACGCCGGCGACCATGCGCGCAAAAAAAGCCTTGTGGATTATGGCTTCAGACTGCCTTCGGCATTCGATAACCGTCCGCTGAACTTTGACGAGTTTTATGACAGGATCAATCAGGTTGTTTTTGTCAGCGCCACTCCCGGCGATTTGGAGCTCGAAAAAAGCGCGGTCGTAGCGGAACAGATCATACGCCCGACAGGACTGCTGGATCCCGAAATTTCGGTCAGACCTACCGAAGGTCAGCTTGACGACCTTGTTTCGGAAATCAACGTCCGCGCCGCAAAAAAGCAGCGCACACTTGTTACTACTCTGACAAAGAAAATGGCGGAGGATTTGACCAATTACCTTGAAACAATGGGGATCCGCGTGCGTTATATGCACCACGATATCGACACGGTCGAGCGCATGGAGATCGTGCGCGATCTGCGCCTCGGCGAGTTTGACGTGCTCGTCGGAATCAACCTGTTAAGAGAAGGCCTCGATATCCCCGAGGTGTCGCTTGTCGCTGTTCTTGACGCCGACAAGGAGGGCTTTTTGCGCAGTACACGTTCGCTTATTCAGATAACCGGCCGCGCCGCGCGAAACAGCGAGGGTATGGTAATAATGTACGCCGACAGCGTAACCGAGAGTATGCGCGTGTGCATAGAGGAAACAAACCGCCGCCGTGAAATCCAGCAAAAATACAACGAGAAGCACGGCATTGTCCCCAAAACCATCGTCAAAAAGGTAAGCGAAATTCTTGAAATTTCAACTCACGATGACAGCGAGTTTAAAAATACCAAAAAGCTTTCAAAGGCACAGCGCCTGCAGCTTATTGAAAGTCTTACAAAGGAAATGCGCGCAGCGGCGAAGCTGCTCGAATTTGAGCACGCTGCGTATTTAAGGGATAAAATCAAGAAGCTGCGCGGAGAAAAATAAGGAAGTAGTATATGGCTAAGAAAAAAACGAACGAATACGGAAACGACAGTATCACCACGCTTAAGGGCGCGGACAGGGTAAGAAAAAGACCTGCCGTTATCTTCGGCTCGGACGGAATCGACGGCTGTCAGCATTCTGTATTTGAAATTTTGTCAAACTCGATCGACGAAGCGCGCGAGGGCTACGGCAAAAAAATTACCGTCACCAGATTTTCGGACGGTTCAATTCAGGTTGAGGATCACGGGCGCGGGATCCCGGTCGATTTCAACGAAAAGGAACAGCGCTACAACTGGGAGCTTGTTTTCTGCGAACTTTACGCAGGCGGCAAGTACAACAACAACGAAGGCGAAAGCTATGAGTTCTCGCTCGGCATGAACGGTCTCGGCTTGTGCTCGACCCAGTACAGCTCGGCTTATATGGATGTTGACATCCGCCGCGACGGCTTCCGCTACACGCTTCACTTTGAAAAGGGCGAGAATATCGGCGGCTTAAAGAAAGAGCCGTATTCCAAGCGTGACACGGGAACAAAAATAACCTGGATGCCCGACCTTGAGGTTTTCACCGACATCGCGATCCAACCCGATTACTTTGCGGATATAATGAAGCGCCAGGCGATCGTAAACGCCGGGGTTGAATTTATTTTCCGCAACCAAAACGGAAAAAACTATGACACAACTTCATTTTTATACGCAAACGGCGTTGTTGACCACGTTGCCGAGGTTATAGGAGATGACGGAATAACGTCCGTACAGCATTGGGAAACCGAGGTAAAAACGCGTGACCGCGACGACAAGCCCGAATACAAATGTAAAATGAACATAGCGGTTGCCTTTTCAAACAAGGTCAGCTTAACCGAATACTATCACAACTCAAGCTGGCTCGAGCACGGGGGAGCGCCCGACAAGGCTGTGCGCAACGCCTTCGTTTACCAAATAGACAATTACCTTAAAACCAACAATAAATACAATAAAACCGAAAGTAAAATCAAGTACGACGACGTAGAGGACTGCCTTGTGTGTGTGATCTCGTCGTTTTCAAGCGTATCATCCTACGAAAACCAAACCAAAAAGGCAGTAACAAACAAGGGCATACAGGACGCCATGACCGCGTTCTTGCGCAAAAGCCTTGAAATTTATTTTATCGAAAATCCGCTTGAAGCCGATAAAATCGCGGAGCAGGTGCTTGTAAACAAGCGCAGCCGTGAAAACGCCGAGAAAACCCGTCTTAACATTAAGAAAAAGCTTTCCGGCAACCTCGATATGACCAACAGGGTGGAGAAGTTTACCGACTGCCGAAGCAAGGATATTTCTTCAAGAGAATTATTCATAGTGGAGGGCGACTCGGCAAAGGGCGCGTGTATTCTTGCGCGCAACCCCGATTTTCAGGCTATCATGCCGATCCGCGGCAAAATCCTGAACTGCCTTAAGGTTGACTACGACCGAATTTTCAAGAGCGATATCATCACCGATTTGTTAAAGGTGCTCGGCTGCGGAGTAGAGGTAAAGTCAAAGGCTAACAAAAACCTTGCCACCTTCGACATGGACTCGCTGCGCTGGAACAAGGTTATAATCTGCACCGACGCCGACGTTGACGGATTTCATATCCGCACCATGCTGCTCACGATGCTTTACCGCCTTGTGCCCACGCTGATCCGCGAGGGCAAGGTATTTATCGCGGAATCACCGCTTTATGAGATCACAACAAAAAATGAGGTTTACTTTGCATATGACGAGCTTGAAAAGGATGAATTTTTAAACAAAATCGGCGACGAAAAATACACTATTCAGCGCAGTAAGGGACTCGGTGAAAACGATCCCGACATGATGAACCTCACCACAATGAACCCGAAAACCAGACGATTAATAAAAGTAATGCCCGACGACGCGGCTCAGACCGCCGAGATTTTCGATATTCTCATCGGAAACAATCTTCAGGCTCGAAAGGACTACATCGTTGAGCACGGTAACGAATACATCGACAACCTTGATGTAAGCTGAGGAGGCGGAAAAATTGGCACCTAAAAAAAGAACATCAAAAAAATCCGCGAAGTCCGACGCTGTAAAGGGCTACATCAAGGGAGCCGGCGAGGTTGTGGAACAGCCTATAGTTTCCACGATCCGCGAAAACTTTATGCCCTACGCTATGAGCGTGATCCTGTCGCGCGCGATCCCCGAAATCGACGGCTTTAAGCCCTCGCACCGCAAGCTGCTCTACACCATGTACAAAATGGGCTTGCTAAACGGAGCTCGTACAAAATCTGCCAATATCGTCGGCGCGACAATGAAGCTCAACCCCCACGGCGACGCGGCAATCTACGACACAATGGTCCGGCTTTCAAAGGGCTACGAGGCGCTTTTGCACCCGTACGTTGACTCAAAGGGCAACTTCGGTAAGTTTTACAGCCGCGACATGGCTTGGGCGGCGTCACGATACACCGAAGCCAAGCTTGCTCCAATCTGCACAGAGCTTTTTAAGGACATCGACCGCGACACCGTTGATTTTGTCGACAACTATGACAACACAATGAAGGAACCGTCGCTGCTGCCCACAAGCTTTCCGTCGGTTCTTGTCAACGCCAACACCGGCATAGCCGTAGGCATGGCGTCAAACATCTGCTCCTTCAACCTAAAGGAGATCTGCGACACCACCGCGGCGATAATCCGCGACCCGGAGCACGACGTAAAGTCAACCTTGCCGGCGCCCGATTTTACCGGCGGCTGCCAGATCATCTATGACGAAAAGGTAATTGACCAGGTCTATGAAACCGGCAGGGGAAGCATTCGTCTGCGCGCAAAATACGAATACGACAAAAGCGCCAACTGCATTGACGTTCTGTCAATCCCGAGCACCACAACCTGCGAGGTGATAATAGACAAAATCATCGACCTTGTAAAGCAGGGAAAGGTTAAGGAAATTTCCGACGTCCGCGACGAAACAGGTATTGACGGACTGAAAATAACAATAGACTTAAAACGCGGAGTCGACCCGGACAAGCTTATGGCAAAGCTGTTTAAGCTCACGACGCTCGAGGACAGCTACGCCTGCAACTTCAACGTGCTCATCGGCGGAGTGCCCATGGTTCTCGGAGTAAAGGCTTTGCTTGAGGAATGGATCGCGTTTAGAATCGAGTGTGTAAAGCGCAGAACCTTCTTTGACCGTACCAAAAAGGCGGACAGGCTTCACCTTTTGCGCGGACTTGAAAAAATACTTCTCGACATCGACAAGGCGATCAAGATTATCCGTGAAACCGACGAGGAAGTCGAGGTTGTGCCTAATCTTATGATAGGCTTCGGTATCGACCAAATCCAGGCGGAATACGTTGCCGAAATCAAGCTGCGCCACCTGAACCGCGAGTACATCCTAAAGCGTACTCAGGATATCGAAGACCTTGAAAACGAAATTGCCGAGCTTGACGCGATACTCAAAAGCAAGGCGCGCATTAAAACAATTATCGTAAAAGAGCTTAAGGCTGTCGGCGACAAATACGGTCAGCCGCGGAAGAGCATGATTATTTACGAGGATACCGTAAAATATGAGGCGGAAACCGAAACCGTGCCCGATTACGCCTGCACCTTCTTCTTTACAAAGGAAGGCTACTTCAAAAAGATAACGCCGCAGTCGCTGAGAATGAGCGGAGCTCACAAGCTTAAGGACGGCGACGAGATCACTCAGGAAATCGAGTTTTCCAACAACTGCGACCTTTTGTTCTTCACCGATAAGGCGCAGGTGTACAAGACCAAGGCGAGCGAATTCTCCGACACAAAAACCAGTGTTCTCGGCGATTATGTTGCCGCGAAGCTCGGAATGGACGAGGGCGAAAACGCCGTTTATATGGCAGCCACAAAGGACTATAAGGGCATTATGCTTTTTGCCTTTGAAAACGGAAAGGCGGCAAAGGTTCCGCTCGAGGCGTACGCCACAAAAACGAACCGTAAAAAATTAACGGGCGCATTTTCCGATAAAAGCCCCATAGCTTCAATACTCTGTCTTGATGAGGACAAAGAGGTTGTATTTACCGCAAGCTCCGGCAGAATGCTGCTTGTCCACACAGGCGCGCTTTCGCTCAAAACAACCCGTTCAACCCAGGGCGTAGCGGTTATGAAGCTCAAAAAGGGACACAGGCTGTTCAGTGTTACAAATTATACCGAGGGAATGTTCCAAAAACCACAGCGTTACCGCACGCGTTCACTTCCCGCGCTCGGCGCGCTGCCCTCAGCCGAGGACAGTTCAGGCGAACAACTCAGTATTCTGTAATTTTCTTCATAAATTTTTTTCGGAAACTCTGTAAAAACACTTGCAAAATCAAAATAAATATGTTACTATGTATTAGTTGAATAATGTAGATTATCAAATGAAAGGACGATATAAGCATGAGCGTATGGGGCATAGTTCTCGGAAGTTTACTCGCAGTTGTATCAATTGCAATTATTGTTGTAATTATTCTTCAGGAAGGTAACCAGCAGGGACTCGGCGTTGTAACCGGTGCGGCTGACTCTTACTTCTCAAAGAATAAGGCTCGTTCAATCGACGCTTTCCTCGCGCGTTGGACAAAGGTTTTTGCGGCAGTATTTGTTGCTTTTGTAATTGCGCTTAATGTGCTTGCTTACTTCAATATTCTGTAAGTATAAATTTAATAACAAAAGCATATAATAGACCGTCGGTAGTGACGGTCTATTTTTTATATGCGGAGATGTTTATATGCCTTTGTGGGGACTTGCGCTGATTTTGCTTGGCACCTTTGTTCTGTTTGCCTTCATTCACTACATATCAAAAATAAAACGCCCTTTTTCAAGGGCGCTTTTGTCAATGGCTCTGGGCGCGGGCACGCTCGCCGCGATAAACCTCAGTTCGTCATTAACGGGTGTTTACATACCCGTAAGTATGCTTTCGGTCATTGTGTCGGCAACCGGCGGAGTGCCGGGCGTTACGCTTATTTTGCTTTTAAACCTTATTTTACAGCAGGGTTATTGAACCGTAAACCTCCTCAAGAGCTTCGCCTACATTTTCGGCGTCCTTTGTAAGAAGCCCGAGCATGGTTTTGTATATTGTCTGCGGATAGCTTAAAAAGTTGTTTTTAATAACCTCTGCCTGTTCATACACCGGCGCGAAAATCGAAAAGTTGAACAAATCAACGTCACCGCCCGAAATCGAGCAGTTTACCGAAAAACCGTTTTCGGTCTTAACGATCTCAACAAAATTCTCGCGTGCGGTTTTTCGCTCGGACATCAGCCTTAAAGCGCAGTCATAGGCTTTTTGCTTAACGGAATGCGCTACGGTGGATTCAAGCTGTACGGCAATAGTTTTTCCGTTATCGCTGAGAACAAAAGTCTGTTCGCCGTCAACAAGCCCGCATTCAACCAGATTTTTATCTCTTACAAGCTCGTCAAAAGCGGCAGAAATCTCAAAAAAATTTGCGAGCTCATCATTAATAATAGCTTCGGTAACAAGGTTTTTGCTCATCTTGTCGTTAACCGAATTATAAATGTAACAAATTAATATTTTTATCTCATTTTTACTTCTGAGTCCGCCGGGAGCAATTCCCTCGTCAAAGGTATCAAATGTCATAAATTTCACCGTCATTTCAAAGTATGTAATTAAGTATAACACATAATAATAAAAAAGTGTAGCGGAATTCAAAATTTGTTTAAAATAAATTGACGGAGGCTTCATACTGTGATAGAATAATCACAAGGGATGTATTGCCTTGATTTTATACAAATCTTAAAAAATTAATTTTGGGAATAGTACGAAAGGATGTGTTGTATTGCAAAATTTAACGCCTTTTTTGCCGTATATTTGGATAGGCTTTGCCGTTATTATGGCTGTCTGCGAAGCGGCAACAGCCCAGCTTGTGTCGGTATGGTTTGTTATCGGAGCACTCTGCGCGGCTGTATCCACAATATTCACCGGCTCTCTTATTATCCAGTCGCTTGTATTTCTTTTCGTTTCGCTTGTCGCCCTGATCGTTACAAAGCCGATAGTCAGAAAAATCAAGCAGAACAATCAAAAGGTCAATACAAACTCGGACAGGCTTGTGGGACAAACCGGAGTTGTGCTTCACGACATCGAGGATTCCCAGTCGATCGGCCAGGTCAAGGTTATGGGAGAAATTTGGAGCGCAAGATCCGACTTTGCTCCAATCAGAAAAAATACAAAAATAAAGGTGCTTGCGATCGAAGGCGTAAAGCTTTTGGTAGAGCAGGCGCAGTAAGGAGATTACTATGGTAGGATTAATTATTTTAGGCGCAATATTATTAATACTGTTGATTTTGGTTGTCCGCAACATTCAAATCGTGCCTCAGGCACACGCTTATGTAATTGAGCGCCTCGGTGCGTACAGCACCACCTGGGACACCGGACTTCACATCAAGGTGCCGTTTATTGACCGCGTTTCAAAAAAGGTTTCGCTCAAGGAGCAGGTTGTTGATTTTCCGCCCCAGCCGGTAATCACGCGCGACAACGTTACAATGCAGATCGACACCGTTGTTTATTTTGAAATCACCGATCCAAAGCTCTATACCTACGGTGTTGAGCGTCCGCTCAGCGCAATAGAAAACCTTACCGCCACAACCCTGCGTAACATCATCGGCGATTTGGAGCTTGACAACACCCTGACTTCGCGCGACACTATCAATGACAAAATCAGAATAATTCTTGACGAAGCTACAGACGCGTGGGGAATAAGGGTAATACGCGTTGAGCTTAAAAACATTCTTCCTCCGCGCGAAATTCAGGATGCAATGGAAAAGCAGATGAAGGCTGAGCGCGAAAGAAGAGCGAGGATCCTTGACGCCGAGGGCGAGAAGCGCAGCCAGATTCTTGTTGCGGAAGGCTTAAAGGAAAGCGCCATTCTAAAGGCGGATGCCGTTAAGGAGCAGAAGATCCGCGAGGCTCAGGGTGAAGCCGAAGCGATTCTCACCGTACAAAAGGCTAATGCCGACGCGCTTAAAATGCTCAACGAAGCCGCTCCCAACGACAGGGTTATCCAGCTTAAAAGCCTTGAAGCCTTTGGAAAGGCAGCCGACGGAAAGGCGACAAAAATTATTATTCCGTCCGAAATCCAGTCGCTTGCAGGCAGTGTAACTGCTGTTAAAGAAATCTGGAAAGATGAAAAATAATTAAAATTTTGCCGGAAGGAGCAGTGCTTTTTCCGGCAATTTTGTGTTTACAGAATTATTAATTTGCGGCAGCGGCTGCGGCAAACCCGCCGTTTTGTGCTATATGATTACAATAACCGCCGTTCTCCGCGCATAATGTGTTATTATCTTAAAATTATCATTCGCGCTATTGAAATTACAGCGTTTTTTTTGTATAATATATAAGTAAAAATTTATAAATTTATCAAATTCAAGGAGTAAATAATGAAAAAGGTTGCTATTATAATGGGTTCTGACAGCGATTTCCCTGTTGTTTCAAAAGCTGTAAAAAAACTAAAGGAGTTTGGCGTGCCCTGTGAGGTTCATGTGATGAGTGCGCACAGAACTCCCGACGCGGCAATCGACTTTTCGCAAAACGCAAGGAAAAACGGCTTCGGCGTAATTATCGCCGCGGCAGGCATGGCAGCTCACCTTGCCGGTGTTCTCGCGGCAAAAACAACTCTTCCCGTAATCGGAATCCCCTGCAAGTCAGCACAGCTTGACGGCATGGACGCGCTGCTTGCAACCGTTATGATGCCCACAGGCATCCCCGTTGCGACGGTAGCGGTAGACGGAGCGGCAAACGCGGCAATCTTGGCGGTGGAAATGCTTGCGCTGTCCGATGATGTACTGGCGCAAAAGCTTGAAGACATGAAACTTGATATGGAAAAAGGCGTTGCCGAAAAAGACAAGGCAATGCAGACTAAGGTGGCGGAGCTTTGAGTACAAAATTTGTAACTATATCTCCCGAAGACAAACCGCATGAGGAATGCGGAGTATTCGGAATATTTAAAAATAACAGCGAGCTCGATATTGTAAACATTACCCACGACGCGCTTTACGGTCTTCAGCACAGAGGACAAGTCAGCGCCGGAATAACCATAAACAGCGGGGGCAACTTCACAACGTTCAAAGAGCTTGGAATGGTGTCCGAGGTGTTCACCGACAAAACCCTCAAAAAGCTGAATAACGGAGATATCGCTGTCGGCCATGTGCGCTACACATCAAGCCAAAGTCTTGACAGAGCGGCGAACCAGCCGCTTGTATTAAGATACAGGGAAGGCTCAATAGCAATAGCCAACAACGGTTCGGTCACAAACTTTCCGCAGATCCGCAAGGTGCTTGAACGCGGCGGAGCTATCTTCCAGTCAAACTCAAACGCCGAGCTCATGGCATATGTAATAGCCACCGAGCGCTGCTCAACCTCAAATCTTGAAGACGCGGTGCTCAACGCGATGGATAAGTTCGAGGGAGCCTATTCATCTGTTATCTGCGCTCCTTCGCGTTTGATAGCGTTCAGGGACAGGTTCGGTTTCCGTCCGCTGTGCATAGGCAAAATCAAAGACAGCTATATGTTCTCATCCGAAAGCTGTGTTTTTGACAGCGTAGGCGGCGAATTTGTGCGCGACGTAAAGCCCGGCGAGATGGTTGTGATCGATAAAGACGGGATCCACACTTATTTTCAGAAAAAAAAGAGCGAAAAAACCTCTCTTTGCCTTTTTGAGTATGTTTACATCGCGCGCCCCGACAGCAAAATAGACGGCGTGAACGTTCACACCGCAAGACTCAGAGCAGGCGAGCTTTTGTACAAAGAGTATCCCATTGATGCGGATATGGTATGCGGCGTACCGGATTCGGGAATAGTTGCCGCGGAGGGTTACGCAAAAGCGTCGGGAATTCCGCTCGGCATGGGATTTGTAAAAAATAAATTTATCGGCAGGAACGTCGGCACGGGAATGAACAAGAAAAAACGCCTTATGCAGACAAAACTGACCGCGCTTAAATCAAATGTGGAGGGCAAGCGTATTGTAGTTATCGACGACTCGATTCTGCGCGGAGAAACCTCCAAGCATATAGTCAGGCTGTTAAAAGAGGCAGGAGCAAAAGAGGTTCATATGCTTGTCAGCTCTCCTATGTTCATAGCTCCGTGCTACTTCGGCACTGACATTACAGACAAGGAACAGCTTATAGCCAACAAAATGACGGTTGAGGAAATAAAGGACGAAATCGGCGCCGATTCGCTCGGTTATCTCAGCGTGGAAAGCCTGCGTAAAATCGCGGCAGACGCCGATATAGACCTCTGTGACGGTTGTTTTACCGAAAATTACGCCGCAGAGGTTCCCAAAACCTTCTTTGTGGATAAATACGCAACAAAAATCAAAAAGAAATAACGGAGGATTTTTATGGAAAGCTTCTCAGAAAGTTACAAGGCGGCAGGCGTTGACATCACCGCCGGCTACAAAAGCGTTGAGCTTATGAAAAAGCACGTTGCCCGCACAAACATTCCGGGCGTTGTTTCGGGTATAGGCGGCTTCGGCGGCTTGTTCGCACCCGATTTCAAGGGAATGGAAGAGCCTGTTTTGATAAGCGGCACAGACGGCGTAGGCACAAAAATCAAGCTTGCTTTTTTACTCGACAAGCATAACACCATCGGAATTGACTCCGTTGCCATGTGCGTGAACGATGTGATCTGCTGCGGAGCAAAACCGCTGTTTTTCCTTGATTACATCGCTATCGGCAAGAATATTCCCGAAAAGGTAGCCTCAATCGTAGAGGGCATTGCCGAGGGCTGCGTTCAGTCGGGCTGTGCGCTTATCGGCGGCGAAACCGCCGAGCACCCGGGACTTATGCCTGTTGACGAGTACGACGTTGCCGGCTTTTGCGTTGGCATCGCCGACAAGCCCAAGATGATCGACGGCTCGAAGCTCAAACCGGGCGATGTGCTGCTGGGACTCCGTTCATCGGGCGTTCACTCAAACGGCTTTTCGCTTGTAAGAAAAATATTTGACATAAACGAAACTACGATCAACAACACCTATCCCGAGCTTTCGGCTCCCTTGGGCGAAACCCTGCTTACTCCCACAAAAATTTATGTAAAGCCCGTTTTGGCGCTTATGGAGCAGGTTGAGGTTAAGGCTGTGTCGCACATAACGGGCGGCGGCTTTTACGAAAATATTCCGCGTATGCTCACAGAAGGACTTTCGGCAAAGATCGACAAGGACGCGATCCCCGTTTTGCCTATATTCAAGCTTATGCAGCGCGTCGGCAACATCAGTGAACACGATATGTTCAACACCTTCAACATGGGCGTCGGCATGGTTGTCGCAGTTTCAAAGGACGAAGCCGAAAAGGCTCTGGAGGTTCTCAGGGAAAGCGGCGAAGACGCTGTGGTTCTCGGCGAGGTGATCGAGGGCAGTGAAGGAGTTGTGTTCGCCTGATGAAAAACATAGTTGTTTTGGTTTCGGGCGGCGGCACAAATCTGCAGGCGCTCATTGACGCGCAAAACAGGGGAGAGATCTCAAACGGTAAAATCACCTGCGTGATCTCCTCAAACCCGAATGCTTATGCGCTTACACGCGCCGAAAACAACGGCATTGAAACCGCTGTGATAAGGCGCAGGGACTTTACCGAGTTTTCGCAGTATGACGAAGAGCTCACCAAGCTTGTACAGAGCAAAAATGCCGATTTGGTTGTGCTTGCCGGCTTTATGACAATTTTAGGCAGGGGTTTTATCTCGGCGTATGAAAACAGAATAATCAATATTCACCCGGCGCTTATACCGTCCTTCTGCGGCGAGGGCTACTACGGGCTCCGCGTTCATGAGGAAGCGCTTAAAAAGGGCGTTAAGGTTACAGGCGCTACCGCGCATTTTGTAAACGAAATCTGCGACGGCGGTCCGATCATCCTTCAAAAAGCCGTAGAGGTGAAATTCGGCGACACCCCCGAAGTATTGCAAAAAAGGGTTATGGAACAGGCGGAGTGGATAATCCTGCCAAGGGCAGTGGCTCTGTTCTGTGACGATAAAATAAAAGTAAACGGAAACATTACCGAAATTCTTGATTAGGAGGCAAATATGAAAGCTGTATCATTAACACGGGAAATCGCGTCAACAAGCTATCCCGGCAGAGGAATTGTGCTCGGCAGAAGCGCCGACGGAACAAAAGCGGTCATCGCTTACTTCATTATGGGCAGAAGCGAAAACAGCCGCAACAGGATCTTTGTTGAAACAGAGGACGGAATCAAGACCGAGGCGTTTGATCCCTCAAAGCTTACGGATCCTTCGCTCATCATCTATGCTCCCGTGCGCGTGCTCGGAAACAAAACCATCGTAACAAACGGCGACCAGACCGACACTATCTACGATTTGATGAATCAGCAGCTCACCTTTGAGCAGGCGCTGCGCACCCGTGAATTCGAGCCCGACGAGCCAAACTACACTCCGAGAATTTCGGGCATAGTAAAGTGCAGCGGCGGCAAAATGAATTACGCAATGTCGATTCTCAAGAGTGCCGACGGCAATCCCGAGTGCTGCGAGCGCTACACCTTCTCTTATGACGCTCCTCTTGCAGGCAAGGGCAGATTTATCCACACCTACATGGGCGACGGAAATCCGCTTCCCAGCTTTGAAGGCGAGCCTACCTTAGTTGAAATCGGCGACGACGATATTGACGCCTTTGCTCAAAAGGTATGGGACGCTCTCGACAGCGATAACAAGGTTTCGCTCTTTGTACGCTATATCGACATCGCAACAGGCGAGGCAGACTCAAGAATCATCAATAAAAACAAGTAATTTATTTAATCATATATCGAAAGGATGACATTATGAACGAACTGATGTTAAAGTACGGCTGCAACCCCAATCAAAAGCCGTCAAAAATATTTATGCAGGACGGCTCCGACCTCCCCGTAGAGGTGCTCAACGGCAAGCCGGGCTATATCAATTTTCTTGACGCGTTCAACTCATGGCAGCTCGTGCGCGAGCTCAAAAAAGCAACAGGACTTCCCGCTGCGGCTTCCTTTAAGCACGTAAGCCCTGCCGGTGCTGCTGTTGCATGCGAGCTTTCCGACACCTTAAAGAAAATATATTTTGTAGACGATCTTGAGCTTTCTCCCATAGCTTCCGCTTACGCTATGGCAAGAGGCGCGGACAGAATGTCATCCTACGGTGACTGGGTTGCGCTTTCCGACACCTGCGACGTTCAGACAGCAAAGCTTTTGCAGCGCGAGGTTTCCGACGGAATTATCGCTCCCGGCTATACCCCCGAGGCTCTCGAGGTTTTAAAAACCAAGAGAAAGGGCAGCTATAACGTTGTTAAAATCGATCCCGACTATGCTCCCGATCCCATTGAGCACAAGGATGTTTTCGGAATCACCTTTGAACAGGGCAGAAACGAGCTTGTTATCGACGACGCAATGCTTCTCCAGAACATTGTTACCGAAAACAAAGAGCTTACCGACGAGGCAAAGCGCGATCTGCTTATCGCTCTCATCACCTTAAAATATACCCAGTCAAATTCTGTTTGCTACGCCAAGGGCGGCCAGGCGATCGGCGTAGGCGCAGGTCAGCAGTCAAGAATCCACTGCACACGCCTTGCGGGAAACAAGGCTGACATCTGGTTCCTCAGACAGCATCCGAAGGTAATGAACCTTCCGTTTGTTGACAATATCCGCCGTCCCGACCGTGACAACACGATCGATGTTTATATTTCCGATGATTACGAGGATGTCCTCGCGGAAGGCACATGGCAGCAGTTCTTCAAGACCAAGCCCGAACCCCTTACAAAGCAGGAAAAGAAGGAATGGCTTTCAACTCTCAGCGGAGTATCGCTCGGCTCAGACGCTTTCTTCCCGTTTGGCGACAACATTGAAAGAGCTAAGCGCTCGGGCGTTGAATTCGTTGCTCAGCCCGGCGGTTCGATCCGTGACGACAATGTTATTGACACCTGCAACAAGTACGGCATGACAATGTGCTTCACAGGCATCCGTCTTTTCCATCACTGATAACGTTACGAGGTAACAATTATGAATATATTAATGATAGGTTCAGGCGGCAGAGAGCACGCGCTCATCAAAAAGCTGCTTGAAAGCCCAAAATGCACAAAGCTTTACTGCGCGCCCGGCAACGGCGGAATCTCGCGTGACGCCGAGGTCGTAAACATCAATGTAATGGATAAAGAGGGAATGGTCAGCTTTGCAAAGGAAAATAACATTGACCTCGCTTTTGTAGCTCCCGACGATCCTCTGGCGGACGGAATGGTTGACGCTTTTCAGGCGGCAGGCATCCGCGCCTTCGGTCCCAACGCGAACGCGGCAATTATCGAAGCATCAAAGGTATTCTCCAAGAACCTTATGAAAAAATACGGTATTCCCACCGCTAAATACGAGGTTTTTGACGATCCTCAAAAGGCGATCGAATATGTAAAAGCCGAAAACACAGTCCCGGTTGTTGTCAAGGCGGACGGTCTTGCTCTCGGCAAGGGCGTGATCATCGCTCAGACAATTGACGACGCCGTGGCTGCAATCAAGTCTATCATGGAAGACAAACAGTTCGGCGATTCCGGCAACAATATTGTAATCGAGGAATTCCTCACAGGTCCCGAGGTCTCCGTTCTTGCGTTCACCGACGGCAAGTGCGTAAAGCCCATGGTAAGTTCAAAGGATCACAAAAGAGCCTATGACAACGACGAGGGACTCAACACAGGCGGTATGGGAACCGTAAGTCCCAATCCATACTACACCGACGAGCTTGCACAGGAGTGCATGGACACGATTTTTAAGCCCACGATCGAGGCTATGAATAAAGAGGGCAGACCTTTCAAGGGCTGTCTGTACTTCGGACTGATGATGACTCCCAACGGTCCCAAGGTGATCGAGTACAACGCGCGTTTCGGCGATCCCGAGGCTCAGGTTGTTCTCCCCAGACTTAAAACCGATTTGGTGGACATCTGCGAGGCTGTGATCGACGAAAAACTCAGTGATTTGGAAATTGAATGGTATGACGGCGCGGCGGCTTGCGTGGTAATGGCAAGCGGCGGCTATCCGGTGTCCTATAAGAAGGGCATCGAAATGTCAGGTCTTGACGACAAGGGAGGCGTTGACGGCGCAATCGTTTATCACGCCGGCACCAAGTACGAAAACGGCAAATTTTACACCAACGGCGGCAGAGTTCTCGGCGTAACCGCAAAAGCGGATAC